>CBFDAW010000308.1:0-4764 GCA_965602865.1 uncultured Thermoplasmata archaeon | reverse complement strand
GCCTGCAAAAAAAGCGAATTTGATGCTCATACTGTTGGCCGGCAACAAGCTATCAAACGGAAATGCATATATTACGGGAGAAACAAGCTCAGTAGATTTTCCCATAACAGAAAATGCTTACGATTCTATTCTTAATACTTCATGGGACTTTTTTATAGTCAAGCTTAACCAATCCGGTGAAAAACTAATATTTTCAACATTTATTGGAGGAAATGATTTTGAATATGCTTTTGATATTACACTTGATTCAAAGGGAAACACATTAATAACGGGTTACACTCCTTCATCGGATTTTCCGATCACACCTGATGCATACGATAAATTAAAAATTGGTGCAGATAGTGTAATTGTCAAACTAAATAAAGATGGGTCAAATCTAATCTATTCTTCTTTTTTAGGAGGTAGTCTTGGTGATGTGGGCGCTGGTATTGGTGCGGATTCGATGGATAATATATATTTAACGGGTAATACATTGTCATCAGATTTTCCTACGACAGCTGGCGTAATATCGCCCACATTTCTTGGTGGTTCTGATATTTTCGTTTCTAAATTCTCTTTCTATCCAACCTTTAATATTACTACTTTACAAATATTTAAAAATGAAACACCAACAAATCTTATATATTCTAAACTATGTCCTTACACCATCAGAGTCAATTTAACCGATACAATCTCGCTCTCCGATGTGAGAATAGTACGCTTAATACTAGATCCACTCGGGATTAATATCCGATTACAATGGAACCAGTCAACCGGAAAATTTTCTAAGATTTCGGATCCAGATAATTATATTATACTGGAACCATCAAGTAAAGCTTATAATAATTCTTTAAATAATTGGACAATAGATTTTAATATAACATTTAACTGGACCTATCCGGACGAACAATTCCACGATATTCAAGCACATGCAGCGAGTGCAATTCTATCCCCAGTGTGGTTTAATGCTACAGGTTTTTATCGCGTCGAGAACGATTTGGTATTCACCGGGACTTTAAAAGTTCAAGATGATGACGATCAAATTATTAATGAAAATGACCTGGTTCGTGGTGGGGAAAAGCTTAATTGGACGGGGTTAAAGCCTATTTATGAAGGTACCACAAATATATATCCACCAAAGGATGAATTTGACATTACAATCTGGGACGAAGCGAATAACTTTTGGTCAGATTCACCGTGTTCGGGTGAAAATTTCTCGATACAAACGGTTGTTTCTTCCGGAACTGACCAAGACGGGGATATGCATAAAATCAATATTTCCAAAATACCATCGGACTGCGACGCAACTAATGAAATATTTATGATCAAAATAGACAACGATAATTTAATTTTCATAAACCCAACCCCAGATAATATGTCCTGGCAAACAACTTCGGATGTAAAAGTCAGTGTTAAAATAACAGATATCGGTGGTGGTTGTGTAGATAATGAAAGTATAATGTACACCGTTTCTCAGAATAATGGAACAGAATGGGATGATTGGATGACTATTTCAGGTCTTGAGTCTGCGGTAAGTATAATCGCGAAAGAAACTGTTTCTCTAAAAGAAGGCAGGAATAACCTCATCAAATGGAAAGCCGCGGATTCTGTGGGTAATGGGCCACTAGAAAGCATTCCATATAAAATTTTAGTTGATACTAGAGGAGTAACATTTTCAAATCCCATACCAATTTCTACGGGAATATCATTTACCGAGGAAGTAGAAGTAGGTATTACAATTTCAGATACTACCTCAGGGGTAGATGTAACTTCAATTGAATATACAGTATCTAGTGATAGTGGCACAACCTGGGGTCCATGGCAACCAGCTTTTGTCTTAAATAATGGTTTTGAGGTAATGATACAACTTAACTTAACATTCCCCAATGGCACTAATAACAGGATCAAATGGCATGCATATGATATTGCCGGAAATGGTCCGGTAGAGTCAAAGGAGTATACCGTAAATATTAATACGTGGGTTCCACAAATCCGACCGATGGTAACACTTCTTTCACCACCAAACGGACAGATTATAAAAAATACAAGTGTTGAACTTATTTGGGAGCTTGAAAATACTAACTTAGTAGAGGTTACATATATCTTATATTTTGATAAAATTGACACGCCTGATCAAATACAAATGAATCTTGAAACCACAAGTTTTTTTCTAGACGATCTTGAAGATGGTGAGACATATTATTGGAAAGTCGTACCCAAACTTAATGAAATCGAAGGTTTTTGTAGAGGTGGTGCATGGTGGTTTAAAGTTGAATTACCAAAAGATGATTATATTTATAAAATCAATTTAACGGGTCCTACATACTTATCACTCTACCCAGGAGAAAATAAAAGCGTAAAATTATCAATAAAGAACCTAGGTACTATCGAAGATTCAATAAAAATAAATCTTGAGGCGGGGAAATTATCTGAATTTATTACCATACATAATTCTTCAATTTTAGAACTTGATAGTAATGGCTATGATCAAATAACTTTGGAGATTAAATTATCCAATACCATTGAACCTGGAAGGTATCAAATAATAATAATAGCAATTTCAGTTGCCAGTGGTGAAACAGAAAAAGATACTCATAAACTCATTATTGAAATAAAAGAACCAGAAAGCTCTGTTCCTGACGATTCGGATCAAAAAACAAATCAAAGAATAAATGATAATATTTTAATTGTATTAATGGGAATTATTATTATAATTATTATTTTTATGACTATTACAATTATAATCAAACGAAAAAAGCGTAAAGAGCACAGATCATTAACTAAGGATGCAATTACTATAAAACCAAGTACATTTTCAACTCCATTATTATCTCAAGATCAGATCTCTACAGTTCAAACAAAAACTCGGCAACCTGAAATGACTAATATCAGCGTCCCGCATCAACCCATTACTTCAGTAATTTCCAGACCAGTTCTAACAGGTTCGGCTACACCAGCTCGACCACCGGCTCGGAGCCAAATACCACAAATTACCCAAGTGCCACCATTATTACCACCCTCGGCTAATCAAAACCAAACAACGAATGCCGAGATTAAAGATAAAATGTCTACAAATACAAAACCATACAATCAATAATATCTAATTTAAATGATACGAAAACAGTACCACAAGAATCAATATCTTCAAAGTATAATATTCGGTTGAACAAAAGTCTAAGAACGGATGTAAAAATCATAAAATTATAGGAAAGAAAAATTTATTATTATGAAGAAAAAGGTTATTTATTTTATAGAGGTCTATGGGAGGGTTCATCATATGATGATATTTTTGAATATCATACTAATCCTTTAAATTGGGATACAGATTTTGATGGCTGTTCTGATTTTCTTGATCCAGTACCATTAGATCATGATATGGATGGTGATGGTGAAATTAATAATGATGGATTAATAAATTCTGGTTCTGACTGTTATGTCGAAAGAATAGCTTTAGCTGTGAATAATTATGATAGATATCTAATATGGGATTCAACCACAAATAATTATAAAATAGATGATGATATAGATGATGATGGAATCGAAGATTACGAAGACAAGGATATGGATGCTGATGGTATGCCGGATGTGTATGAAGCAAAGTATGGTGATCTGGATATTACGCTCTATGATGAAGATGGAGAATACGGGGAAAACCAAGTAAATGGCGAGGGCTGGCAAAACCCGTTGATTTATAATGCTAGGTATGCGTTGTTGATCGGAGGTGGTGGTACGAATGAAGGTGATAAAGATAATAATCTTCCTGCTTTTAAGAACGATTTAAAAGCAATGTACGATCAATTACGCGGTTATAACTATCTTCATGAAAATATTTATTCATTTTTATGGAACAAAAAGAGTATTGATAATTATTATATAGACGGACCTGCTTTAATGTGGCGTTCTTTCGATGAAAGTCTAAAATTCGATAGTGAAATTATTATTGAAGATGGAATGAGAAAAATTGGTAACAGAATAACAAAAAACGATTTCTTTTTCTTTATGGAACTTGCGCATGGGAGTTATTTTGACGAACCTAATACAATAGACGCAAATATTCAATTATTGAGGGTTAATAAATATTCAGAATATTTAACTATGAATATTCTTATATCTGAATTAAACAATGAATTTGTGATTTATAAAAATCATAATTATGCTCGTGGAGTTTTTATTCATTCGAGTTGTCATGCAAGTCGTGGTATTAGTTACTTAGCAGGGGAAAATAGGATAATAATATCAGCAGAGAATTGGCTTGAAGATACTGATCCAGGCAATGTTTTTTGTAAATTCCATTCTCCGCTGGAGAGTCGTAACGAACATGCTGCTTTTCTTTATGAAGGAAAAAAATTATTGGGATTAGGTTTCTTTCCAGATGAATCATTATATCCAGGCTTTATTAAGAGTATGGGTAAAATTAATGAAGCCGAAAATATTTTACATATGTATCATCAAGGATATGAAGCCGCTACAAATAATTACTGGGGTGAACGTTGGCCTTTTGAGGATATTTATAAAACATCCCACGCCACGCTGGAGGATAATAATGATGCTGATTGGGATTCAAGCTATGGAGGTTATTTATATGGCAGAACTTGGAATAATTTAGAAAGCGATTATCAAACGGATCCTTCCGATGATGGTTATCTTTCTTATCATACATATTTATAGGAGGAAAAAAATTGAAGAAATATTTGATATTGATAATTATTTCAATAATTCTATTTGCAGGATGTATAAATCAACCTAACTCTAACAATAGAAATAATTTAAATCTAACGTCAACAC
>CBFDAW010000307.1:0-4782 GCA_965602865.1 uncultured Thermoplasmata archaeon | reverse complement strand
ACGATTAATTTTAATAACACTACATAGTGGTTCTCCCAACGATTATAATCGTCATTATATTATAATGGTCGATCAATATTTAATCGAACAACAATACATTCTCCGTCACAAATATGTTCATGAGCAAAAAAGGTTTATATTAATCATCGGCAGTCGTTTTATTCAAAGATAGCCTCATCATCTTCAGAAGATCACTGTATTTATCTATCAATAAAGTATACAGTGATCTTCCCCCTTTATTATAGGAAAATAGAAAGGGAAAAATGAAGCTATTTTGAAAATGATGTTGAAATGCGATGCCAGCAAGGATGTAGACAAAAGTTATTTGTTAATATATTGTAGAAAATTATAAATATATATAGCAGTATTATTCTTTCCCGCTGTCATATATGCCAGAACCAACAAATATTTGGTTAACCAACACAAAAGAACCACTCGAATTAAAAGTAATGACAAAGACCGTGGGGCAGGTAATTAAGAAAATCACAATACATAATTATAGTTTCTACAATTGTCTAAAATCTTTAATTGGCTAACTTTTAACTTCAGTAGCGAATAGGATAAAAAACCCATAGGAATAACCGAAAAATGAATTAAAGAATAAAATGGACCATAAGGTGATCAAATGAGGAAAATGATTCCGATTTTGGTATTAGCTATCTTATTGATAGCAGGTTTTGTAGGTATTAATACGAATTTTAAAGACCTTAATTCCGATTCTAACAAGGCAAATGAATATTCTTCATTATCCACGACCGACCCGACCGAGCGCTCCGAGTCCGGACAATCTCCGGCTAGTACTAACATAAAAAATGACCGCGGCTCGAGATTTCCTATTACCACAAGTACTATCCTCACTATTAATTCACCAAGCCCCGATACGAAAATCTCATATGGTGATAGCGTTGAGATCACCGGAAACCTGTACGAGGATTATGATAATAACGGCACTTATGATCAGAATGTAGATATCCCGATCCCTGACGCTAAAGTGCTTATTTTATTTGCCGGTGGCGATGGAAGTAACGAGGTGACCCGCGTCACAGGTGAGGATGGTAGTTTCAGTTGGACCAAGAATAACGATGTCAGTTATGACGGTCCATCTGAGATCGAAGTAATCTATGCGGGACAGTATACGATGAACGGCACCGAGTGGTTCCCGGTGGACCAGGAATTGGGCGTTAACGAAGATAAAGATTGGTACATTGATACCGGCTATGATTATAATGCTTTAAATGGTCAATATACATATAATTTCACAGGAGGTAATGATAGTGCGAAAGCGAAAGATGGTAAATTTACCAAGGGAACTTTAAATCTTGCTAAATGGACCTATGAGTGGGGGGATATAATAGTCGAAGACACCGGTTCAAACCCGGGGAGCTGGGATAACAGTGGTGATACAGTAACCAAGGATTATTTGAAGGAGCGCGGGAGCGATACGGCAATGTCTCATTATACTCCTTTTAATCCTCATCCAAAGTGGGGATTCAGAATTGATTTCAATGGTTCTTTGATCGATGAAGAGATCCCGGATGTGCCGGGGTCCGGTAAATGGAAGGATGATGATGGTGACTGGAACTTGACCAATGATGATGTGGGTTCCGATGGCAAAGCCGGGACGAACGATGCGGATGGCACAGAGAACAATCGTCAGCCCGATATCGGCGAGCCCCATGTGGACGAGGATATCGATTTCATATATTATCGTAAGGCATCGTCATGCCTAATTGATGTCACGCTCTGGAACCCGGCAAGGATCATTGTGTCAAAAATCTATAATGAAAGATGGGAAGATGATGATAACTTAAAGATTCTCAAGGGGGCTGTGGTCGGAGATAAAATAGAACTTGAAGGTCACCTAAAGAATATTATTAGACCCGGCTGGCGCGTTAGCAATAGAGCATTAAAAATGAAGGTCTTCGGACAATATATGGATGAAATCGTAAGAACGGACAACGAAGGGAAATTCAATTATTCTTATATAATACCCACAAGCCCATCGATGCGAATAGGACAAAGAGATATTGATATAATCTATAATGAAGAACTCTACGACCCGGAGTATGATATTTCAAATTCCAATTACCCATCATATCTACTTCCAACTTCATTAGGCGAACAAGAAAGCATCCCTGACCTACAATATCAATATAGAATACAAACGGTGAGAATTTATAGACCCACTCAAGTTATTCTCGAAAATCCGAACCTTGTAGGGTATTTGTTTAAATCTATCAGTATCAATGGTACTATTGTGGACGATAATTTGCAACCGCTGTCCACAGCGGTCGTCAATGATGACGGTACTTCTGAGGTTCTATTATTGGAATCATATAAATTAACTTTTGATTGGGGACGGCAGAATATTAATAAATATTGGGATTATCTTGAACTGGATCTATTGGACACATCCGGTAATTTTTCAATTTCGAAATTCGATATAACCGACCAGCACCAACAGTTAGGCGAGATTCGGATCGAAATTACAGCGGCTATGGATTTAAATAACACTTATTACCTTAGTACAAAAAAGACTGGGATAGTTACGGTACGGGGTAATACTATAATGGATCTGTGGATTGACCAGGACCGGGATGGCGTAAATGACGAGCACCCGGAGAATAAAAAAGGGTCATTGGCGGATTATATCACTCGAACGGAGTTTGAAGATGAGAACGGTAAAATTTGGAACTTTAACAATGTAGTAGTATACGGTCGACTGGCAGTCAAAGAAAGACCCGAGAAAAATGCTATCAATGGAAAAACTATACAATACCGATGGGAGGATGACCCACCGGATCAATGGCATACAACGACCACTACGTGGATTGATATTAACATGGATGGCATCATGGGTGATTCGGAAGAGGGAATGTTCCAAATCCCGGACCCGGACCCCATAAAACACGACCCGCCAAAAAGGATCAATCCCAATGATCCGTTAGGACCGCTCACATTAACTGTGAAATTCGATGAGCTAGGTGGATACTATGATTCACTTGAGGTAACAAAGGATTTTGATGTTGTGGCTATGACCAAAATCAAGATCAACCCGGGGAGTGGTATAAAAGGAGAAAATATCACGATTACCGGCATATTATCAGATGATATGGATCATGGCGTACCCGATCAGGCTGTCAACCTTTATTGGGAAGACATGAAAGGTGAACTACTTGAAGATGATAAATTCAACCCCATGAAACTGGCGGATGCATTTATTGGTAATGTAACTACCGATGAAGATGGTAAGTTCTCTTTCTATTCAGAGGAGATTCTGACTAGGGATATAGATGTAGGACATGGATATGTTATTGCAATCTTTGATGGTTCGGTGCCGCCGTATACTGCTACTGACGCATTTATCGAGTCAATTTCCGATGAGATACCCATTAATGTCTCTGCACATACCAAGATCAAATTAACCGACCCACCCAAAAAATTGATTCGCGGTAAACATTTCACACTCCAGGGCGTGATCATGGAAACATACAAGGAAGCTGAAAACCCTGATTCGAAAGTGTTACTGACCATTGCAGATGTCGGACAAATTGAAATCTATATTAAAAATATAGATCAACAAATAGAGACAAGAATTACGAACCTAGAAGTGGAATTCAAATCAGAGGGCGGTTTTTCAGTTACTGGGATAGCGCCTTATAATTTGGATGTAAGCCAGGCATCGTTACGTGTGGTTTTCAATGGTACCAAGAATGGTAGATATCTACCATCCGGGGTAACAAGTTATCATGAGATTTGGACCGAAACATATATTAAAATTTTAACCCCAGAGACCATCGAGAAGGATGATGGAAGTGGATATTTCTTACGAGATGACTTAAGAGTTGATGAATATGACATAGACTCTGAATACTTCATTCAGGCGCTTGTATTTAGGATTCAACTGCTTGAAGTAAACCCCACGGAGGGTGCAGAACCCAGACCAGTCTCCAATGGGAAGATTTTATTTAATGTCTCGGGTAAGTACTCGGTGTTCACAAATTACACTTCAAAATTCACAGATTCTACAGGGTATGCCAACTTTAGCTTCCGAAAACCACTGGTTGATACTGATTGGGGCTACCAACTACCTAAGACCGCTTCAGTAGAATTAGAGATTATAATAGAATTCACAGGGTTTATTCAAGAAACTACTAAATCATACTATGAACCGTGTAAAACACTAACCATCGATACCACGCACCATCCGCAACGTGAGGAAAAGGAAAAGGGTTGGGTTGAGGAGTGGGGCTGGTTAATTTGGATCGTCGTTGTTATTGTAATTGCATTTCTAATCGTCTTTTTCTTTGCGATGCGATGGTATACCAAACAACAGCGTATTAAGGGAATGCGCCGGATCATCAAACGCGCGGCTGATCAGTTAATTGCTGGGAATGAATATACGGCTGTGATCTTCAAGTCATATCAGAAATTAGGTATTCACTTACGGAAATATGGTTATTTACGCCGTGAATCTGAAACATTCCGCGAATTTGAGAATGCTGTACGCTCAGCGTTACCTGTAGATAGAATGAGTATGGATGATTTCTTGAAGTTATTGGAGGAGGCGCGGTATTCCACGCACCAAATAGGTGAAGGACAGCGTAATGATGCAATCAGGAACCTACGCTCGATCGAACGCAGCCTTGATCGAATTATCATTGATGAGGATTCAGCACTACGCGCACTTGAACGCCTGGAGACCGAAGGCGTGAAAGAGACAGAAATCGTGTTATCCCCAAAAGGTGCGGGAAGTGCACCTCAGCTTCTTAAGAAATCAAG
>CBFDAW010000306.1:0-4824 GCA_965602865.1 uncultured Thermoplasmata archaeon | reverse complement strand
AGAGATAGAATTACGAAAGTTCAAGGATGTAGATTTAAATGGCGGAATCATGATTGATTGTATACCGGTCGTTAATATAGTAAGCGGCATAGTGGGCAGCTATATCGTCAAAGCATTGAATTTAGACCAAGTTTTTGCTTTCGAATCCGAGCACTTTCCACCAATTTCTATGGTTTTTTCTAAAAAGCCCAAGTTCCCTGCGCGTGGTTATGCTAGCACCGAACATAAGGTCGCCGTCGTATTATCCGAATTTCAGCCGCCGCCTAACCTCAGTCGACCGTTAGCGTACAAGCTATTGAGTTGCTCTGAAGAATGTAATTGCTCAAAAATCATCTCATTTGAGGGTCTACCAGTACAGGAAAAGGATAATAAGAGTACAGGTTCCGATACAAAAGAGCCGCAAATTTATGGCTTAGGAAGTACGGATGCTGCTCGTAAGATGTTGGACAATGCCCAGGTCGAACAAATGGAAACGGGCATGGTTGTGGGCGTTACCGCCGTTTTAATGAATGAAGGCCGTTGGCAAAACAAAAATGTAATTAGTTTAATAGGCGAGGTTCAAAGGGATACTCCCATCATTCGCTTAGCCGTACGATTATTGGAAGTGTTTAATAAATTGTATCCAGAGTTAGGAATTGATGTGAAACCGTTACTCGATGAAGCCGAAAAAGTAGAATCGCATTTTTCCAAACTACAGACTCAGGCAAAACCTGTGATTGGCGAGGCACCGATGAATCTTTATGGGTAAAAATCTTAAGAATTTCCCAAATTTAAAATAAATTGAATTAAAATCATGCAAAAAGAACTATTCATGATTTTTGTCCCAAAGCCGAAAATATAGTTAATTTTATATAGTTAACAAATAATTTCAAAACTTGAGGAGAAAATTAACCTCAGGGGAGGCGAGAAAACAAGAGGATCTCCTGGGTGTGAACGGATAGTGATTTCGGATTTAAATCAATAGTGTGAAAAATCTAGAAAAATTTAAAGAATATAGAAGAGAAAGTCGTAATTCGTGGATGTATAAAAAAGAGAGGATACGACTTATTGGTGAATAAAAATGGAAAGAAATTTAGGGGGCTGTAAATGAAAAAATTTACTCATGCGTGGTTAGCCTTTATGGCGGTAAAACGGTTGGATGAAATTAAGTTTAGCTCGTCTAACCAGAAGTATGCGACGAACCTTATCGAGTGGTTCCGGGATCATAATGATGATGTGATCCAGGGTGCGTGGTACCCTGATGCGGTGATCAAGGATATGGCAAATAGCCATGTGTTAAAGCTAACACCCTCAGATTCCGCCACGAATAAATTCAAGTATCTCTCAACGACCTACTTGAATTATCAAACTGGTAAAATACATCCGTTACATGATATGTCGTTCATGATCGAAAAGGATGATAACTTACCGGATCGTTGTGAGTCGATCACTCACTCGGTGATAGATAATATGAAGATGCTGCAGAGTGAGACCAAGGGCTCGCCAGTGACGCCGACTAATAATCATGTCGCACTAATACTTTTCATGTTGAGTCATTATGTTGCAGATGCGCATGTGCCGTTCCATTGCGATAGCCGTAGATTTTCCGAAGGGGCGAATATCCACGGCCGCGCAGAAGACGAATGGGAGGATTTGATCAAGCATTTTTATCAAATTGATGTAGTGAATGAACGATTCTATTATGATAAAAATGGATATCCGTTGAGGGATCCTGCCGCTAATGCAAACTACCCCGGGTCAATCCTGGAGAAGGTCGAGGATGAGTTGAAGAATAGGAAGTTCTACATGGGTTGGGGTAGGAATAATAACAATGTTTGGGACTTTATGAGTGCGATTTGTCAGTATTCATACCTTCTTTCATATGATTTTATTCCAAATGATTATGATCATACCAATGTAACATCGGCAAATTGGAAAACTTTGGGCAATCAACCATTTGAGGATTATAGCGTTGCGGTGCTTTCGGACGCAATCGATTCAATTGCACGGGTTTGGTTTAGAGGCTGGCGGAAGTATATGCAATGGAAGAAATAAAGTATTCGTAAAATTGACTTTTAATCATCATAGATACAAAAAAGAACATATTAGAACCTGTTACCAAAAAACAGATGAGTTCAGGTTCTTTGGAGAATGATTGTTTTATGGTAGGAAGTAATTCTGTTGAAAACTCTGTTCTCTCTGGTATTTTCTCATCATTACAATTTACGTTTTACACTTTTATCACAGATATAACAATTTTGGTCATGTTATGGAATACCGATTAAATAAGAATTAGTTCGATAAAAGGCTATGGATTTGACTTTTATCTTTATTCAGGTTTCATCTCCCCTATCCCCCCACTCCAACTCCCACCCGCAATGCGGACATGGGTTATAGTTTTGTTTTGATCATTATAATTCGCGAATGTTCAATTTAAAATTTATACCGGGTTATAGATTGGTAAAAAAAAAGAATATATATTTTTATTTGAAATATTTTTTATATATCACCAAGCTCTTTCAATTTCTCAATAGTGGTTATGCAAAACCCATCCCAATCTTTGATCGCTTCTCGTCCTTCCCAACCGACCATCGCCGCAAATCCCAACGCCTCTTGTGAGTTTGCACTAAACGACGAAATAGTTTCCATTGAACCTTTGATGAAAGCAATTGGTTCTATATGCGATCTTCTGCTAATAAGCCCCATTTTATCATGAATTATTGAAGTCTCAAAATCGTTTTCTAATAACATTCCTAGATCATAAACGTCCTTGAACCGCTCTCGCCCAAAAGAACCAATTAAACTAGTAGCAAGAATCTTATCCACGATCAAGTCCTCTGGACTCGAGTGGTTAAGTTTATATTTTATTTTGGGTTTCTGGTGATCCATTATGAAAAATCGTGGTTCTTTCTTAACAATTTTAATATCTGGTAGCCAGGAATGTTTATAATTTATTTGAATCCTAACACTTTTAGCCTGAATGCGATTGTCACCTACACGTTCTAGCTCTCCAAATCGCGATGGCATTCTTCTGTTGAAGTTTAAGGTTCCACTATGTGAATCATCTGTTTTGAACTCCAAAGCACCGAACTCAATGCCCTTGATTTTTGTGGTTCCATATTTTTCAAATATATTGTTATTTAGATTCTGGATTTCATCTTTTATAGAATTGGGATTTTCTATCTTAGAATTAAAATCCAGGTCAACCGATGATCTCTGAAATCCTGATGGTAAATAGGTCTGAACGCAAGTACCACCTTTAAAAACCAACCAATCACAAGCCGATAAGATGCCTAGTGTGTCAAAATGCCAAAATGTGATCTCCACCAATCTGGCGGGAATACCTGTCTTTTGTTGTATCTTACGAAAGATCTCCTGGGTCAAATGTTTTCTATCCCAGTGTTTGACCGTAGATAATATATCCATCTGATCGCTGTGCGCCAAGTCGATCCGCAGTAATTATCCCCCCATAAGTGTATTATGAGCTTTTTTAACTGTATCTAAAATTTCTGACTTCTGATTTTTCTCTGCGATTTTAGTTTCGCTATTAGAAAGTTGGATCAATTCTTCATCCATAATTGTATTGATCTCAAGAATAACAGATAAAAAAAACTCGTATCTGCCATTTATCTTTGCCATATTCTTTAACTTCTCACCATCGATGTTTTTCTCACTCATGTTCTGAAGAAGTAATAAAATGGTTGGATAAAGATCACAATCATGATGTACAACGCAATCCACAATTCCCCTTTCCACTGATGCTAGCCATATATTCGAGCCTAAGATCTTTTCACGCTTTACATCATTGGGTATTGTCTTAACGTTAAACCATTTTAATTTGATGTTGGTTACCTCAGATAACGCTTGAAGATAGTTTATCCAATGAGTATTTTGGTTTAAGCTTAATACTGCTGCCAGAGCGGATTTCTGATCATGATCGATGGGTGGACCATTTTGACAAGCTGCAATATATCCGGTTATGTAATAATCATTGCCAAATAGTGTATTAATACGTTCAAGTAGAATTCGATGGTCGTCTATGTAATTTGAAGTTGATACCACAAGATTTGCGATGTTGTCATAGAACGGAAATGTTGTGTCAAGTTCAATTTTTTCGTTAATTTCTCTCAACACACCAAGTGCGATCAATTGATCGATTTGTTCGTAAGTTGGCCCAGTACCTGCTGAAATATTTTTACTTATAGCATGTCTTGTAATGGGTATTGGCTCCATGATTAAATGCTCGAGGATACGAGCTTTAGTGGTGGTTCCCAGAAGTTGTGTTAAATAAGTTTTATTTTTTTTCATGGTTTATAGATAGTTAGTTGAACACATATAACTCTTTCTGTTTTTAGTAGGCCTTTAATTAATTTACTTAAAGGAGTAAACTATTGCAGGGTAATTATTTGACCATTAAATCTGTTTGTGAAGTTTAAATAGAGAATTCCATTAGTTTATTGACTGATGGTGGAAATGGAATTCTCTATTAAGGTCAATGGACTCAAGAGACAAAAAAATTTTTGGAAAAGCGTGACTGCCGAGGCCCGAGTGGTGCGAAGTCACTCGAGGTAACCCATGAGATGGCATAGCCGTCGAGTGGCTGAACGAAGTTCAGATGTGGGGTTAATCCCCACAAGTTTTCCGTGAATGGTATGTTGAAATTCATGAAATAAAAATCTTGGCTGAATTTCAAGGTCTCGATTGTTCGCGGAGAGAACTATCGTGTTTGGTGATTAATGGTATTATTAAATTGAAGGTAAAAGGGTTCGCTTGCAACCCCGAGCACGCCACGTATTACCGCCAACAAGCGTTGTCTGCCTAAATTAACCCTTTTCCACATAAAAA
>CBFDAW010000305.1:0-4841 GCA_965602865.1 uncultured Thermoplasmata archaeon | reverse complement strand
AAACAAATAACTTTAAAATAATTGTAGTGTATACATTTCTATCTGTTTAAGTTTCAATTAGGGCCATTTTGCACTCCCCACATGGCGTAACTTACCACAACCTCAAGTTGTATCGTCTTAATATATAGATAATATTTTTGTTTTCAGATGGTCGAGGAACATATTTATATTTTTTTATATAATGAAATATGAATAAATTTAATAACTAACTTATATATTAATTTTTTGACTCTTCTTCCGGATCCTCAGGTTTATTCTTGGATTCTTGTGACTGACCCTCACTGGCTTTTTCAGGGACCAAGATCGGTTTTGGTATTGACTCGGAAATTACTTCTATTGGTCCCCAATTAAAGCCTCCAGCTCTGGGCTGTCCATCAGATTTTGGAGTTGTTGTGTTGGTTATCTCATCATTAAGATTATTAGCTTTTAAATCAAAATTCCAACCTATGATTAATGTACTCAAAAATATAATGCTTATTACAATAATGGATTCGAATTTTGTTCTCACGTCTTTTACCCCTTTGAAACTGCCTCCATAATTACAGTTAATTTTTAATTTCTAATAACTAAAACAATATTTAATCTTATGGTGTCTCTAATTGCATTTCAAACGCCCCACCTTTTCTTACCCCACCTCGCCCTGCCCCCAGCTAAACCCACAGGTGCTAGCAGGTGTCAGTCCAGGAGCCCATGGAAACTGATAATGCTCAACCTCAAGAGCAAGATAAAGAAGTGAGTGAACCTCAAAATAAGAACCCAGAACCACAATAATTTAGTTTTACCAAATTATTATATATATTGAAAGTTATCTTTATTTGTTTAATGGGGTCATTTTATGCAGGAAAAGCATATTGCCATGGTCATTATACTAATAATTTTCCCAGGACTGATTGCAGTTGACCCCAACTTTGGTTCTACGACATCTGAAGATGTTCAAACTACTGAGCTACAGGATAAGAAATTACTCCCAGCAGACGCAAATAAATTATTAGCCAATACTCCACAAGCCTTTACAGAAAATCGAGGCCAGCTTGAAAATAATGATGTTAGATTCTATGCCCAAGGTGGTTCTATATGGTTTACTGATGATGGTGTTTGGTTCGAAGTCAGGGAAGAGATATCTACTAAAAGTCAACAGTCTACAGTCAACAGTCCAGAGTCGAGACTGATGACTAACGACTGGCGACCGAAGACTAGAGATTATAAAAGAGTCGTACTAAAACAGGATTTTATGGGTGCGAATCAGATACGACCGGTTGGTAGGGAAAGGCTTAGCTGGAATAGCAATTTCTTTTATGGGAATGATTCAGAGAAATGGAGTACCGATGTGCCGAATTACGCTGAGGTGTATTATGAAAATATCTATAATGGGATTGATTTGAGATATTATTCGAATGAAATGGGATTGAAATATGATTTTATTGTGCATCCTGGGGTAGACTATAAACAAATTAAAATAAGAATTGAAGGAGCCAACGAATTGGTATTAGACCATAATGGTAATATTATTTTTAAAACACAAATTGAAGACATTAAGGACTGTGATCTTTTTACTTATCAAAATTATGAAAAATTGCAGCATACTGTTAAATCAAGATTTAAATTAATTAATAATATGGAATATGGATTTGAAATATATAGTGATTATAATCCTACTGAAATTCTTGTAATAGATCCTGAGATTAGATTGGTATATTCTACATTTTTAGGACAAGGTGCTTTATTATATGGCATTACAGCGGACAATCACGGAAATGCGATCGTAACAGGATATACTACATCACCTGCTTTCCCAACTACACCGGGAGCATATGATACAACATATAACGATGATTATGATATCTTCATTACAAAATTTTGTCAGAATGGTGCCTCACTAAATTTTTCTACTTTTATTGGTGGCAGTAATAATGATAGATCTTATGATATTACAACGGATATCTTGGGTAATATTTACTTTACTGGCTCAACAGCTTCTTTAGATTATCCAACAACACCCGGTGCTTTCGATACAACACATCATAATCAACCCGGTCGAGATGTGTTTGTAACAAAATTGATTCCAAATGGTACAAAACTAGGTTATTCTACTTTTGTACATGGAACAGCTTATAACGGTGAGGAAGGTAAAGGAATTGTTGTTGATGATAAGGGTAATGCATTTATCACGGGATATACATACTCACCGGATTTTCCAATTACTGCTGGTGCTTATGATACTTCGTATAGTGGTACTTTTGATGGTTTTATTTTTAAACTAAATTGGACCGGAGGGGCGCTTGATTATTCTACTTTTATTGGAGGATCACAACCCGATTATTGCGTTGAAATTGATTTAGATAAAATGGGTAATGCCCATGTGATAGGTTATACATTTTCCTCTACGGATTTTCCAATTACAGGTACAGCTTATGATAATACTCATAATGGAGCAAGTGATATATTTATTTCAACGCTAAATCATAATGGTTCCATCCTTACATATTCAACATTTTTAGGTGGAATTTATAATGATAATCCTACCGATATCAAAATAAACAAAATTAATAATATTATTGTAACAGGTTCTACGAATTCATTAGATTTTCCTATCACAGATAATGCGCTTAATAAAACATTTGGTGGTGTTTGGGATTGTTTTGTGACTATATTGAGTTTAGATGGAAATTTATTAGAATATTCTTCATTCATAGGTGGAAGTAAATTTGACTTTTCTAGAAAGATTGCGATAAATTCGAAAAATGAGATCTACATATTTGGTAATACATCTTCTTCTGATTTTCCAACTACCGATAATGCATTTGATCAATTTTATAATAATACTGATATGTTTTTCCTAATATTAAGCCCAGATGGTTCAGAATTATTGTATTCAACTTTTGTAGGAGGCAGTAATAGTGAGAATTATGGAAGTATTGCAATAGATAATTTTGATAGCTTGTATCTTGGTGGCAATTCCGGTTCACCGGATTTCCCTACGACTCCCGATGCATATGATATTACAATTAACGGTTTGGGTGGTGCGGTAGTAATGAA
This sequence comes from uncultured Thermoplasmata archaeon, assembly GCA_965602865.1. Classification (GTDB taxonomy): domain Archaea; phylum Thermoplasmatota; class Penumbrarchaeia; order JAEHCK01; family JAEHCK01; genus CBFDAW01. Next base: position 1,805 of record CBFDAW010000305.1, on the reverse strand, counting down.
ATGGTTCACTAGAAAGATTCATTACATAGACTCAGTCTCTTTGAAGAAAGATGATATTTTAGTATCAAAGGTTTATTCCAAATATTGTAATTATACAATTAAAATAGACCTATTTAACACAGTTTTTTTGACTGATACAGAGTCAGTTCATGTTATCCTTTCTCCGAATGGAGCCAATATCCAATTAAGTTGGAATCGAACTACAAATGAGTTTTCAAAATCAAATGATCCTAATGATTATATTATACTCGAATCTTCAAGTCAAGCATATAATGAAAGTTGGGTAAAATGGTCAATAAATTTCGATGTGACCTTTAACTGGACATATCCTGATGAGCTGTTCAATGACATTCAGGTTTATGCAATAAGCGCAACACTATCACCGACATGGTTTAATGTTTCAAAAATGTATAGTGTTGAGAATGATCTGGTTTTTAATGGTACACTATCAGTTTACAGAGAGGATTACATAGAACTTCAAGAGTATGATCTGGTCCGAGGAGGTGAGGAACTAAATTGGACAGGGTTAAAGGTGTTATACGAAAATACCACAGATGTTTATCCACCTACAGAAGAATATGATGTTACAATATGGAATGAAGGTGGACTTGCAGGATTTGATTCTCCAGTTATAAGAAAAAACTTTACAATCCATACAGTTTCAGCATTGGTAACGGATATTGATGGTGACACTCATATCGTAAATTTATCTGGCATCCCACCAGAGTGCGATAAAACTAATGAAACGTTTACCACCAAGATCGACGGCGATAATGTAACATTCTTAAATCCAACACCAAACAACACAACCTGGCAGACCATTTCTGAAGTCCCCGTAAGCGTGAATATCACAGATATTGGCGGTGGGCGTGTAAATGGCTCAAGTGTAAAGTATTGTTACTCAACGAATAACGGTACGAATTGGAATAATTGGGAAACTTTTACAGAATTAGAATCAGCAATAAGTCTCGAACCTAATGATGTTGTCACTTTTCCAGAAGGAAAAAATAACCTAATCAAATGGAAAGCAAAAGATTCCGTAGGTAACGGGCCGGTGGAGAGCCCTGAGTACCAAATACTAGTTGATACAGAAATTGTAGAATTTTCAAATGCTTCCCCTCTAGCCACCAATGTGTCGGCCACGGAAGAAGTAAAAGTAGGTATTACTATCACTGATAAAACATCGGGGGTAAATGCTTCATCAATAGAGTATAAAATTTCAAATAATTGGGGTGAAACATGGACTTCTTGGGTCCCTGGCTCAGGATTGAGTAATGAGAAGGTCGTCAATATTACCGTTAATGTAATGTTCTCCAATGGCACGGGCAACAGAATAAGATGGCGCGCTTCCGATATCGCGGGGAACGGTCCTACAGAATCTATGATTTATACAATTAAAGTTAATACCTGGTCGCAAAAACTAAGAGTAAAGCTCTGGAGCCCACCGAACGCCTCGATCATCACAGCAACAGGCGTGGAACTTATCTGGAGGCTTGAAAGTCAGAATTTGTTGAATGTGACTTATGATGTATATTTAGATACGGTCGATCCACCGAGCGCTGCCAGAAGGACCGGGCTTATGAATACTAGTCTCTTGGTTACCGGTCTATCGGACGAGGAGACATACTACTGGACCGTAATTCCGAATGTTGGCATTGATGCGGGCTGGTGTGTGTCCGGTGTATGGACATTCACCATTGACACAAGCGTTCCTGTTCCGTCGGTAACGCTGAACTCACCCGAGAACGGCTCAATAATACGATCACCAAAACCAACTCTGCAATGGTCACTCGAGTACGAAGGAG
>CBFDAW010000304.1:0-4848 GCA_965602865.1 uncultured Thermoplasmata archaeon | reverse complement strand
GCCATCGATGAAAATTATCACATCGAACTCGGCTTTTCCTTGGAGCTCTAATGCATCAAAGCCTGCAAACTTAAGATACGGTCCAAAATATCCGCCCACATTAGAGTCCATAATCGAGCCTGTCGTTGGTGATATGGAAGTAATAATACTTTTCCCGGAACCCGGATATATTGTGGTACCACTAAGCGGTCCGCTGGCAATACAAACCTCATTTTGTGGGTCATCCCACTTGATCTTTTTATCAAAAGGTATACTATTCCACATCAGCCACAGATCAAAACCTTTACCACCGGTGAACAGCTCCTTCATTTGCCGGGAAACTGGTTTGATCTCGATCTTGTTCTCGGATAGATTGATGTATAATGTACGATTTGCATATCCCGATTCAACCTCTTTTAACTCGTAATCCAAACTTGCAACAATTTCAGTCAAGTCAATCCCCCTCGGTTATACTGTGAGATATTCCATGAAATAATTTTTCATATATAAATAGATTAATGAGATTTTGATTATAAGTCGAGAGTCCCGGAGCATAGACTCGCTCTTACTCTACATTCACTAAATAATCATAAAATATTTAATAAGTGATTAAGTTACCGGCACCGTATGGTAGAAATTATACCGTTCAGGGGTTTCAGATATAATCTTGAGAAAATCGATGACTTTTCTAATGCAATCGCACCGCCGTATGATGTGATAGATTCCGAGCTGCAGATTAAATTACATTCGCACTCCGAATTTAACATATCTAAACTAACCAAAGGAATTAAACATGAAGATGATACCGATACTGAGAACGAATACACCCGCGCAGCGGTTTTATTGAACCAATGGATAGAAGAAAAGGCATTAATCCGAGATGATAAACCAGCAATCTATGTTCTCTCCCAAGAGTTTACGATTGGTTTTGGCGATAACCAATGGAAATTAACTCGGGCGGGATTCATAGCATTACTAAAGCTCGAGGAATTTTGCACGGGTGGAAGCGGTGAAAACTGCGTTGGTGTACATCAGCATGAAGAAACCTTAGCTAAGGACATTGAAGACCGGTTATCTTTATGTAAAAGAACCTTAACGAATTTTGGTCAAATCTTTGCGGTCTTTCTCGACCATGATAGAAAAACTGAAGCTTTACTAGAGAGCGTAATGGTTTTTAAACCCGCCGCAATGGCAACAGATGATGAAGGTGTGATACATAAAGTTTGGCTCATGCAGGATGAAAGCCAAATTACAGAATTACAGCAGCTCCTTGCTGATAAATCAATTATAATTGCAGATGGCCATCACAGGTATAAAACCGCACTGAAATTGCATGAGGAGCATAGTAGCCCCGACGACCCGGTTCATGATTCCTCAGCATTTCGAATGATCACATTTGTTAATATAGTAAATGAAGGTCTGGTGATATTACCAACACATCGATTAATACAAAATGTCAAGGATTTTAATGCCGAAAAATTATTGAATTCCATAACCCCTAACTTTTCTATTGAAAAATTCCCTTTTGAAGGCGACAATGATCGAATTGCCAGGGTAACAATGTTTTCTAACATGAAAGCGGCATTCGATGCCGGGAAGCATGCATTTGGTTTGTACTGTAAAACTGGGAAATATTACCTATTGACATTAAAAGATATAAACTCCATGAATAAGGTCCAAAATAAATCCGAAGCCTGGAAAAAACTTGACATTTCCATATTACACCAATTAATCTTAGAAGATCACCTTGGGATAGATAAAGCAAAATTAGCCTCTGGTACCATCGCAGGTGGCGCATTTATAGAGTATATAAAAGATATCGGTGATGCGGTCCAGAAAGCGATCGATAAGGTGACCTCTGCCGGTTACCAGGCGTTGTTCTTCATGAACCCGACGCGTGCTGACGAGGTGGAAACCGTTGCTACTAACCACGAAACCATGCCGCAAAAGTCTACATTTTTCTACCCAAAGGTGTATACAGGATATGTGATAAATAAACTATAAGAAAATGCTACGCAAAGTTAATAGTAATAACGCATTTTTTTATTAGGGATTAGATACTTCACTCGAAAATCCCCGTACTTCAGTGCGGAGTAAAGTATAGTGATAGTAAAACCGAATTGGAGGCTGATAAATTGGTAAATAGGGTATTTAATTTCTATGCAGGGCCAGCGACATTACCATTACCGGCATTGGAGAAAGCCCAGGCTGAACTTTTAGATTATAGGGGCGCAGGTATCTCTATCCTGGAGATGAGCCATCGTGCCAAAGAGTTCGATGACGTTATCAACCAGGCTACCGAACTCGTGAGAGAGCTCTACGGTGTTCCGGATAATTATAAAATCTTATGGCTCCAAGGGGGAGCATCAACACAGTTTTATATGGCACCGGCAAACATAATGTTACCAGGCAAAGGCGTAGACTTTGTAAATACTGGCGTATGGTCCAAGAAAGCAATAAAGGAGGCAAAGCTATATGGCGAAGTGAATGTAGTAGCGACCTCTGAAGATCGTAACTTCTGCTATATACCAAAGGACATAAATTTCAATCCAAATGCATCATATGTTCATATAGCATCAAATAATACTATCTATGGCACCCAGTGGCAGGCTTACCCGGACACCGGTGATGTTCCGTTGGTGTGTGACATGTCCTCGGATATTATGTGCAGAGAGGTAGATGTTTCGAAATTCGGATTGATTTTTGCAGGTGCACAGAAAAACATGGGTCCTGCGGGTGTGACATTAACAATCGTCCGGGACGATTTGATAGAGCGCGCACCCGAGAACCTACCGACTATGATGAAATATAAAACCCATGCTGAAAAAGATTCACTATTCAATACACCCCCGTGCTTCTCGATATATATCTGTAAATTAGTTCTTGATTGGCTCAAGGAAAATGGCGGTATAGCATGGATCGAGCAAAGGAATCGAGAGAAGGCTGGGATGATCTATGATGTAATAGATGGAAGCGGTGGTTTCTATAAGGGTCATGCCGATTCAGACTCGAGGTCATTGATGAATGTCACATATAGGTTACCCTCAGAGGAGCTGGAGGCGAAATGCGTCAAAGAAGGGCTGGAAAACCGTCTAGTGGGGCTCAAGGGCCACCGGTCAATGGGCGGCATGAGGGCGTCCATATATAATGCCATGTCCATTGATGGTGTTAAGACACTCTGTGAATTCCTGTCTGAGTTCCAGGAGAAGTACCAATAAAAATAGGAGGTGAAATTATGAAGATAGTATTTTCCGATCCATTCTCGCCAGAACTGCCGAAACAATTGGATAAGTATGGTGAGGTCTCCGATCAACCGGAGGATGTTGCTAATGCTGAAATTTTATTAGTTCGAAGTAAAACTAAGGTAACGAAGGAGTTTATAGACAACACACCGAATCTAAAGCTGGTCATTCGCGGAGGTGTGGGGATCGATAATATCGATGTGGAGTACGCAAAATCTAAAAATATTCTTGTAAAGAACACACCGGAGGCATCGTCGGTCGCGGTTGCTGAGCTTGTAATGACACATATGCTGGCGATCCAGCGCAACCTGGTAAGAGCTCATAACACTACTAAGAACCATGAATGGATCAAGAAACAATTGAAGGGCGGTGAATTATATCATAAGACACTTGGTTTAATCGGGATAGGCAGGATCGCCCGTGAAGTTGCATTGCGTGCGAAAGCATTCGATATGAATATAGTAGCTTACGATCCATATGTAAAAGAGGCTGATGTAAAATTGGTGGAACTTGACGAGTTGCTCAAAGTGGCGGACTTCATTTCGTTGCACACACCTCTAACCGATGAAACAAAAGGAATGATTAATAAAGATACCATAGCAAAAATGAAAGACGGGGTAATAATCATCAATACCGCCCGCGGCAAGCTCATCAACGAAGGTGACTTGGCAGAGGCGCTGAGTAGTGGTAAGGTGAAATTTGCCGGGCTGGATGTATACGAAAGCGAACCGCCTGAGGGCTCGCCATTATTAGATGTCGATCATATTCAACTTACTCCTCATCTAGGCGCCCAGACTTATGAGAACATGGACCGAATCGGTGAGTGCGTTATGAAGATTATCAAGGATTTTGTGGAAAAATAGGTAATTATGTCCAAGGTTATAACATACGTATTAAAATTAAACTCTAATAAGATCTTAGATAGGTAGCTAACTCCGATAAAATTTCGAGATTCTTAATGTATTTTATAACTTGTTCATTCGTCATCATGCCGTCTTCTGTTAAAAATTTGGTCACATATTCTATTGGTGTAAAATCAAAATAGATATTTTTAACTGATAATTTCTCAGGTTTTTTCTGTTCGTATCCCGGAGCAAAAATCTGGTCCTCTGGATGACCCACTATCAATTTGTCAATTGATAATATATCTGGAATGAATTTCGTACGCTCACACACACAATAAAATGGTATCTTTAATTCTTTAGCAGCGATAGCCAAACCGTAGGTACCAATTTTATTCATGATCCCTTTTGTAGTCACGCAATCCGCACCAACGATGATTTTTGAGCACTCGTTTAGGAAGTGGAACATTGCAGAATCGGCTATTAATATGGTTTTGATCCCAGATTTTGCCAATCTTTGCGCCATATCCCGCCCCTCGAACATCGGCCGTGACTCGGGAATATACACACTAAAGTCAATAGCTCCATTAAATGCTTCAACCAAAATAGCCTCCACCGCACTACTGGCACTGAGGGTCATTATTACATCCTTGCTCCGGATTAGCCTATTGAAATCGTTCGCGATAGCTTCCAGGGCTAATTTTGAGTTAAGAACATATTTCCTGGCAACTGACTGGGTGTAAGTGCAAAGATATTTTAATTGTTTTTTTTCATCAAACCCAACC
>CBFDAW010000303.1:0-4858 GCA_965602865.1 uncultured Thermoplasmata archaeon | reverse complement strand
AACAAACACTCACAATAAATCAATCACCACCACCTCAACACATTTAAAAGACCTTTTATTATCCACCTCAATTGCCCCTACCCCGCCTTATATATTTCAAATACACATATTTTGATGATCAAAATTAGTTTTTACTTGGTTTTTTAAGAAATCATTCCCATACTAACAGTCATTCGGTTGGTGGAATTATCTCTTTAAAACTTCAATCTGATCTCACCGGCTTTTTGTGCAACTTGCCAAGAAACATCAATTATATACAGCTTCGATGATTAGCTACTAACTAATGCTTTGGACTCTCTTCTTTGCCCTCGCCATCCGTAGGCAGGTCTTCTTTTACATTTTCTTTTTTGGGCTTTTCTTTCTTTTCTTTTTTAACGTTCACTTTCTGTGCTATTGGGGTCTTTTCCAAAGTGCGTAACTCTTGTATATAGTCACCGATCTTCTTATCCAGGATCAAATAATGATTATCTTCTATTTTACCTTTCTTGAATTCCACTTTAATGGTATCTTTTAGAACAATTAACTCTTTCTCACAGGTTTTGTAATCTATTTTATAGTCCATGTATATAGCATCGATCTTATCTATATACTCCTGAAGTTTAGTGCGCCTTTTTCTTATTTTTAATATCCCAATCAAAGTCACGATTATTGTACCAAGAATGGTTAGCACAGTGAGTATAGGCTCCAGCTCATCCCACCCCAGTCCTCCTTCCCCCTTGCCGTCCGATGGCTTTTGTTCAGTTATGGTATCATTATCTTTTGGGCCCTCATCAAGTGTTTCTTGTCCGGGCGCCGAGCCGGTTTTAAATGACCAGTTGTACTCTTGCTCCAGATGATTTCCATTTAAATTCTTCGCATAGGTGGAAATGCTTACAATATATCCGGTTTCATCAACTAAAGGGTCTATTGGCTTAAATGTAAGAGTTTGTCCCTGCCAGTGAAAATCTCCCAGTACAGTCGGAAAGATTGTAAATGCATTCTCCGTGTCCTCCTTTTCCATCAGATCACTAAATAAAATTTGGACGGTTGTGTTCAGAGACACATTATTACCCACAGGCAATTTATTCTTTATTATTGGCGCGATCGCAATCTCTTGATATGAGGCGGTTACAAATTGCCAACTAAATTGTGAGTCTAAATTATTTCCCACCAAATCCTTAGCAGCAGTAGTAATACTTACGGTATATTGTGTATCATACTCAAATGAGGGGTTTGGAATAAAAGTTAGGGTTGATCCAATCCAATTAAAGGCTCCGGTTACATTGGGAGAGATTAAGAATGCGTTCTTCGTCTCCTCACGTAGCATGGGTTCATTGAATGCTACTGAGATCGTGGAACCCACCGGCACATCAGAGCCTGTTGGCGTCTTATCTACTACACTTGGAGCAGTGGTATCAATAGTCGATGTAGTGGTAAATTGCCAGTTAAAATCTGAGTCCAAGTTATTACCCGCCAGGTCTTTGGCGGTTGAACCTATGGTAATACTATATTGAGTTTTATAGTCCAACGCGCTATCGGGGGTAAATATTAGTTTATTTTCGTTCCAATTGGATTGCCCCGTCAGACCGGGTGCAATCGTAAACACACTCTCAGTGGCTGATTGGTCCATTGCTTCACTAAATGTTACCGATATCGTTGTTCCCACGGGTACATCGGTGCCGATTGGAGACTTATCAATTACTGTTGGAGCGATGGTATCTTCTTCTATTATACTAATATCAATGTCGTTCAACGAGTTAGGCATTTCTTCAACTTGACCGCTTGCACCAAAGTATGCAATATTTGGTGATAACGCTAAATCTGTTACTTTAATATAATATTCCATTCCCTCGGAAGTAATAACCTCCGGGGGCAGCTCTGCCGAATATCTGGTTTCGGATTTTGTCATTGAAATTGTAGAATATGTGCTATCACTAATCTTCTTGTAAAACAAAGCAACTGTATCTACTCCACTTGCATCATCGGTTACACTTGCCGTAAGGGATATTGACTCACCTAATTTACTAGCAGTGACCGGGACATGGGTAATCGTTGGTGGAGTTACATCATCCAATGTAATGGAGACATCTATATCTGTAAATGAATTAAGTTCATCAGTAGTTTCACCATCACTACCGTAATAGATTTCATTTGCTGGTGATGATCCATCCACCGCTTTTATGTAGTATTCAATACCGTCTTCGGTTACCGATTCTGCGGAGATTTCGGTTGAATATATACCTTCATTTGCATTCATTGCCAATGAAGAATAACCAATATCTGTTTGTTTCTTGAAAAACAACTCAACGTTGTCCAGACCACTATGTTCATCGAGGATGAATGCGGTAATTGTTATTGAGAAATCTTTAGTACCACTAGGTACCGGTGTATGTGTAATAGAAGGTGGGCTGGAATCAATATAAACCTCTACTTCGCCTTCATTATAATTTCCGGCATTATCATAGGCTTTTACTCTTACATTATGCGCCCCATCGGTTTGCGAAGGCATAGTATACGGACTGGTTTGAATCGAGAAAATGCCTTGGTTAACACTCAATTCGTAATGGTCTATATCGCTAGTTCCATCGGTCGTGGTAAATGTAATTACCGGTTGAGTATTTGTCGTCCAAGTACTCGGTGTCGCCTCAGGTGTGAAACCTTCGGGGGTGCCGGTGTCGATATAAATGTCAACATATCTATCCAAATAATTCCCCGCAACATCGTAGGCTCTGACCGTTATATTGTGGATTCCTTCATTTTGTATGGGTAAAGTGTACGGACTCGGTTGTTTGGTGAAATCTCCAGTATCAATTTTCACTTCGTAATGATCAATACCACTAGTAGTGTCGGTTGTTGAAAATGAAATTATCGGTTGTGAACTATTGGTCCAGCCCGAGGGATCAGAGGCGGGGGTAAATGTAGTAGGTGTTGTGGCATCTATTATAAAAATTTGATAGTCACTGTACGGCCCCCAATCGCCGTCTGAATCTTTTGTTCGAACCTTCCAATACCAGGTGCCATCCAGGATCGGTTTACTGGGAGTATAGGATGTCGTGGGTGAGGTAACTTCGTGGCTATCGTAGTCAATACTGGTAAATTTAAAACTATTATCAATAATTACTTGAAAAGCCAGTTGTGCCAGGGAATCCGAATCAATAAAATTCCAAGAGAACGTAGGTTTATTTTTTGTTAATAAAGAACCCTTCGCAGGCGTTTTCAATGTTGGGCTCCGCGGTATTAGATTATAAGAGATCATAACTTCATCCAAGCGAGGAGTTTTTGAAATATCGGAAGTGCTCAAATATGCAATATATTGCACCCAAGTATCACCTTTATGACCCGACCAGATGGTCTCGGTGTTAGAATCCGGATCCGTATAATATGAATTTTCTTTACCATCCGGGCCAACAAAGGCTTTCGAACTTAAACCGGCTTCTGTGGTTGCTGTCTTGATCTTGAATTTAATGCTTGTTTTGGTGGGGGTATCTGCAACCCAGGTTAGCTTTGTAAAATTGGATTCTAATTTAGTTTGATTAGTATTTGAAATAAATGTGCCAGATGTCACATACCGATTATAATCAAATTCCCAAGTTTCATCATAGTAGGTGGTTTTGGTAGTCCCGCCAAAAAGCACTACATTATCAGACTTCCAATCAAAGGTCATTGCATGATTTACACTTGCAGCCGGATTATCCTGCGGAGTAAGTTGTGTCCATTCATAAGTCTTAAAATCAAATACCCAAGTTTCATAATTCTCTTTTCCATCGAAACCGCCAAAAAGCAGCGCCTTATTTTCTTTGAATATTGACGCCATTGAATGATTGCATCTTGGACTTGGGTTGAATGTTGGTGATTTCTCTGTCCAAGTCTCTTCACCCAGATCGTAAATCCAGGTCTCACCGCTCAATTTACCGCCAAGAGTCTCCCCGCCAAAGAGGACAACTTCGTCACTTTTGGCAGAAAACGCCATTGCATGAAATCGTCTAGCACTTGGCGCTATTTTGATGTTCATTTCTTTCCAGATCCGGTCACTGACATCATATACCCATGTGTCACTATAATATTTCGTAGTGGATTTTTCTTGGTAATATCCACCAAATAATACTATCTGGTCACCACCAGCGACGCTTGACATTGCATGGTATGCGCGCTTTGTTGGCGTGATAGTTGGTGTTTTCTCCGTCCATGTATTATATCCTAGATCGTAAAGCCAAGTATCATCGTAATAACCGGTACCATCAAAACCGCCAAATAATATAATCAGATCAGAACTTATGGTATAATCAGCGGCCATGGCATGACCCATCAATGTCCCGGGATTTGATTTTGGTGTTTTCAATTGCCAGGCATCTTTATAGATATCGTAGACCCAAGTATCACTTTTACAATCCTTACTATCATACCCGCCGAAGAGTACTGCATTTGTGGTACCATAAACCGATGCCATTGCATGCTTAATTCGTTTTACCGGTTTGGCCGAGGGTTTGATAAGGTTCCATTCATCGGATTCTAAAATGATTTCCGCCGCCGTACCTGCATTAACAATTTCTACTTTACTTTTAGTACCTTTACTGAATTCGGTGCTGGATGTTTCCTCCCAGGATGACGCCGCCTCGGTAGTGGGTGAGAACAGTACCATGGGTAAGATTATCAATGTACCTGAGGATACTAAAATAATAATTATTAGAATCGACCATAGCTTTATGAATTCCTTTTTTCCTTTCATCTTGAATCCCCCTTTTTGATATGTAATTTTAATTAGTCTAATAAATTATAACTTCTAGCTGGATTTTGATGCCCTTCCCTACTCAAATAGATAGATGAGTAATTGAGGCTGACCAAGAATACCAAAATTTGCCAAAACAGTCATAATCTCAAC
>CBFDAW010000302.1:0-4884 GCA_965602865.1 uncultured Thermoplasmata archaeon | reverse complement strand
GAATTAACTTTAAATAACGTTTTAACACGGTCGTTCTCAGGCAGCCGAGGAAGTTTAGACGAACTCGTCTCCGGTACCGGTGCACACAACGGTGACCGGTTCGGCTGGAATGCATCATATGCCGGTGATATTAACGACGATGGTTACGAGGATATCATCGTGGGTGCGCCGTATAATGATGGCGAGAATGGCTGGTGGGATACCGACTGGACCTTCCGGACGAAATTAATATTTGATAATAGCGGCCAGAGCGAATATTTAGAGAATTTTCCGGTTTTGGTGAATCTAAATTCATTTAATTTTGATTACACAAAAGCAAAAAACGATGGTACTGACCTGCGATTTATTGACGAAGATGCTAGTACCGAGCTAAAATATCATATCGAGGATTGGGATTCTAGCGGCTCAAGCTATATCTGGGTGAATGTGACGAATATAACCGCTAGCTCATCAACCGACTATATTTGGATGTATTACAGCAATTCAGTAGCTCCCGATGTGCAGGATGTTAGCGGGACTTACAATGATAATTATGTTGGTGTTTGGCATTTGAGTGAGGACCAGACCGGAACTGGCACTACCGATGTCTATAAAGACTCGACCAGCAATAGCTATGATGGCGATGACTATATATCCGCTGGCGGTCAAACAGGATGGATATATAATGGTCAAGAATTCGATGGCAGCAATGATTATATTGATCTCTCCACCACTGCTTTGAACAGCTATTCTTACAACAGTTTCACGGTCATGGCGTGGTATAAATCCAAAGTCACCACCGTCAGCGACGACCAATATATCTGGGGTCATATCAGTAGCAGTACCGATATGGTAATGTTAGGTCCTACCGACGATGGCGGTGAAGTTGATCACCTTCGCTTCCATAACCGTGATTCCAGCACGACTACCAACCTCGTTTTCAGCACCTCCGATGTTGTTGATCAGGAGTGGCACCATTTAGCTGCCACTCGCGGCGGTGGCCGTGGCAAAGTATATGTTGATGGTGACCTTGAAAAAAACCAACCCGATCCCACTTCCGGTGCTATTTCACCACCATCTGGCCCCTGGATCGGGGACGAACCGGGTAATACTGAGCAGGTTAACGGCTACCTCGACGAAATTCGTCTCTCCAACATAGCACGAAGTGAAGACTGGATCAAAGCACAATTTCTTTCCATGAATAATAATTTTATAACCTATTGTAGTGAAGAAACAAATAAATCGGATTACGGTGCAGCCTACGTTTTCTTTGGCTACCCGGGTATAAGTATAAATGATATTAATGCCACATCCGCCAATGTCACGATATACGGTGCAAAGGGAAGTGATCGTCTAGGGTGGGATGTAAGCGATGCAGGTAATTTTATGGTAAACACAACTTACCTTGACATTATAATCGGTGCACCTGGGAATAGTATAACCAAACCCGGAAGAGCGTATGTAATTGATGGTCATTATCTTGTAAGGAAAGCAAGTGCTGATAAAAAAATATATCTCAATACATACAACGATATGTATATGGATTCAATCGTAGAACTTGTTGGCGGTAGTAGCGGTGATAGGTTCGGTGCTTCCGTATCTTGCGCAGGCGATGTGAACAATGACGGGTTCGATGATGTGATGGTAGGCGCCCCTTACAATGACACCTTAGATGGTAGTAAGATCGACGCCGGTGCAGCTTATATCTATTTTGGTGGAGACAAACTCCATGATATTTCAACTCCAGACTTTGGCGATGATAAAATTAGCATCTATAACGGTACTAATGATGGCGGTTGGGAGCCAAGATCAACACTGAGCACTAGTGGCAATCCTTGTTTTATTTTTATTGGTGATGCGAATAATGATGGGTATAATGATGTAATCTCTGCAGATAGTAATGATAAAAAGGTTTCTATCTTCAATGGAACCAGCAATGGCGGTTGGGAGCCAAGGTGCAGGTTAAGTGGTGGGAACTCTATTCAAAACATATTTATTGGGGACGCAAATAACGACGGGGATAATGATATAGTAACCGCAGATTGGTTTGATAACACAGTTTCTATCTTCAATTTCTCGGATAGCGGGAATTGGGAAGATAGGGATACATTGAATGTTGGTGCTAGACCTGAATTTGTCTTCGTAGGCGATGCGAATAATGATGGTTATAACGATATAATCACCGCAGACTCCAATGATGATACAATTTCCATATATAATGGGACTTTTAGTGGAGGTTGGGAATCCATTGGTAAACTGACTGCTGGTGACGAACCCAATTCTGTCTTTGTAGGTGATGCGAACAATGATGGTTATAACGATATACTTGCAACAGATAAGAATGATGATACAATTTCCATCTATAATGGTACATGTTCTAATGGCTGGGAAGCGAGATCGATGTTAAATACAGGGGACATTCCTATTTCAGTTTTTATCGGTGATGCGAACAACGATGGTTATAATGATATAATCACTGCGGATGTTGGTGATAACAAGGTTTCTATATTTAAGGGAAAGAGCGGCGGCGGTTGGGAAACGAAGAGTACACTAAATGTCGGCAACCTTCCTCAAGTTGTTTTTGTAGGCGATGTGAATAACGATGGTTATAACGATATACTAACGGCTGACCAAAGTGATAATGCTGTCTCAATTTACAGAGGTAAAAGTAGTCACGATTGGGAATCACGAATCAGTAAAAGTGTTGGATTAACCCCTTGTTCGGTTTTTGTAGGTGATGCGAATAATGACGGTATAGCCAAAAAGATCTCAGCAAAAGGTGCGGATGTTACATTGACCGGTGAAGCAGCTAGCAATCTCTTTGGGTTCTCCGTATCAAATGCGGGGGATGTGAATAATACCGGCTACGATGACATAATTGTAGGCGCGCCTGGTTCCGATTCCGCCTACATCTTTTGCGGTAACGCATCGATGGATAGCTCGATCGATGCTTCAAACGCTAATGTGACACTAACTGGCATTGTAAACACGAACTTCGGCTGGAGTGTTAGTAACTGCAGCGATATTAACGCCGACGGCTCTTACGATGATGTTATCGTGGGCGCACCTAATTCTACAAATGGGAACGCATATATCTATTATGGTGATGTGTTGATGGATTCAGCGTCGGATGTAACACTAACGGGTGAAGGTGCTGGTGATAAGTTCGGCTACTCTGTATCGTGTGCGGGTGATATCGATTGTGACGGCGGTCCCGAGGTGGTTATTGGTGCGCCGTACCACACCGACGGCGGCAGAGCTGCATGCGGGGCGATCTATATATTCTTTGGTGGCTCAGGCATGGACTCTACAGCGGACTATACATACTACGGCGAGAGTGCCGGCGACCATTTCGGGTGGTCGGTGGGTTTTTGCGGAGATATCGATAAAGATAGCCTTCAAGAAGTGATCGTGGGCGCACCGGATTTCAATAATGATGCCGGGAAAGCATACGTTCTATATGAAACCATAATCCCGGAGTTCCCAATACTTATTCTCCCGATGATTTTGATTATTCTATTAGCTATTGTTAGAAAAAATATTTCAATTCACTCGATAAAGAAAAAGAAAAGGATTAGAAAAAGGTAGTGATGATGCCAGGCAAGAATAAACATAAGAGAAGGTCTAAAAAGTCAGTTCAAATAAAGAATAAAAAAACCCTGCACCGGAAATGGAACGCCATAGCTATAGGATTGTACATCACTTTTTTATTGCTTTCTACCATACCATTCGCAGCAGATCATGCACTCGAGCCTGAGATGAACGATAGCTATACTTATCATTTAAGTTGGAGCCGTGATGGTCGCCAGACGCACTATTATGTTGAGCGTGTGAATACTAGCAATATTGGTAAAATTGATCTAACGTATACAACTTCCAGTAATACTCTCGTTGTTGATTCAGAGAATATTAAGGTGCTTCATATTTACTGCCGTTCCATGTACGAGGACGAGTGTCGTAAGGTCTACGGCATCGACCCGTATGATAACACAAATTATTACAAATGGTATTTCATTGAAAAAGACCATTTTCGAGTAATTATAGATTCCGACCATGAGTATGAGGAGCTATCGTTCATCGATACACCATTAGCATGTAAAGTTGTGGTTAATGGTGAGACATGGGCAGGAGGTAAAGATTATTTTTATAATCCAGAAAGCCTTGGCATCGCACTCTCGCATGTCCCCAAGGGACACACAATTGTCGACATCTATTTTAAACCGCCGCCTGGTGAGTGTAACCCACCAAAAGCGATAATTTCTGCTAATAGAACGATCGTGCAAGTGAACGAGAGTATTTTCGTTGATGGCTCGGAGTCATATGACCTGGATGGTACTATCTCAATGTACTTATTCGATTTTGGTGATGGGATTTTTAAAGGCGATAGCCAGCATACGTATCAATATTCCAAACCCGGGGTACACGGTGTGCTTCTAACTGTACTTGATAATGATGATTTACTTGACCATGCTATGGTAAATATCACGGTGGTGGAAAGCTCGGATATACCTGAGATCCAAGGTATTGTACCAAACCAGATCAGGCCCGAGGACTCGCCGCCGTGGTCGTTAAACCTAAGTAATTACGAGCCTACGCCAATTTCAGATGATCTGGGGTTCTACTGGTATCTCACCGGTGAAAATACCTCCTTATATAGCGTGGTGGGTGAAAACAGCACCGATGCTCGGCTGGTCTTTTCGGCAGAACCTGACGCTTACGGCAGCGATCAAGTCACACTCCGGCTCAAAAGCACGGAGGAGATTACGGTTTCGCAGCCGCTTTGGATCAACATCACACCCGTGAATGACCCGCCGATCATTTCTAATCTCCCGGATCTCATCGTGCACTATGATGATCCATATACTTTCAACTATGAAGCGTATGTATTTGATAAGGAAACACCCA
>CBFDAW010000301.1:0-4895 GCA_965602865.1 uncultured Thermoplasmata archaeon | reverse complement strand
AAATGGTCATCTATGCAATCGGGATTTATTTCTCGGGCAGGCTCTAGAATAGAGAAATAGAATAAAAATATAAAGGAGGTGAAAAACATGAGGAATAAAAAAAGAATATTGAAAATTGGCATATTCGTTCCTGTATCACTACTGATACTATTGGCATTATCAAGCCCTTTGGTGGCTGCAACTCCTACTTTTGAAACAGATGCTTATACTGAAGTTAGTGACGAGGGCCCATCGGTTGATGCCGCAGGTAGTGATACTGAGCTTGAGTATTCGACAGGACCTACGATGGTAGCTTTTGAGTGTTATCTTCATTTCTATGATACCACTACATGGGGAAGTGTACCTAGTTCCGTTCATGAAGCGATATTTGGTGCTCAACAAGTAGAACCTTCAGTAGGCGAAGCATATACTGAAACTACCGGAGAGATTTATCTAAATAATGGAGGTAGTCATGTACCTGGTCTTGCAGCAATCACAATTAATAGATGGTATAAGACTGGCGACACATATGAATATCTTGTATGGTTAGAAGTATATTGCGAAGATATTGAAACATCTCAATCTGCATACTATAATTTTACATGGGATGTTACTGTTGAAGCTTAATGATTTAATAAAAAACTTATTAAATCATTTTTTTTCTTTTTTTTTATCAATGCACTGAGGTACATAGTCATACGTTGAATTGAGGTGAAATATGACAAGTAATTTTTCTGATTTTTACTTTTTAGACCGAATTAAGGTGTCATAATATTGAATTTATCAAATTATTTAAATAGATTGAGATAAATTAGATTAAATAGTCATTGGAGGCAATTCATTGTATAGAAAGATTTTTGTAATCTTAATCACATTAATTATTTTTACACAATTAATCGTTATTAATCCTTACTCAGGTTCTATAGCATTAAAAGATTCTCAATCTCCTGAGGTTCCTAATAAAAAATTACTACCAGCAGATGCAAATAAATTATTAGCAAATACTCCTATAGTATTCACCGAGAATTGTGGTCAGCTGGAAAACGATGATGTGTGTTTCTACGATCAAGGAGGTAGTATATGGTTTACCGATGACGGTGTTTGGTTCGAAGTCAGGGACGAATTATCGATTAGTAGTCAACAGTCGACAGTCCACAGTCGAGAGTCGAGACTGATGACTGACGACCGACGACTGGCGACCAACGACTGTAAACGAGTAATCCTTAAGCAGGAGTTCGTGAGGGCGAACCATGTTAAACCACGGGGGAAAAGACCAGTGGAGTATTACAGCAACTTCTTCTACGGTAACGATTCATCGCAGTGGTGCACAGAAGTGCCAAATTATCAAGAGGTATACTACGAAAACCTATACGATGGCATCGATCTGCGGTATTACACAAATGAAAACGGACTAAAATATGATCTCATAGTACAGCCGGGGGCTGATGTACGCCAGATCAAAATAAGATATGAAGGTGCAGAAGAACTTACAATTGATGATTTCGGGAACTTGATAGTTAAAACAGAAATTAAAGATATTACTGATGGTGCGCTATTCATTTATCAAGATTATGCCGGGGCACGACATAAAGTTGAAGGAAGATTTAAAATTATTAATAATTCGGAATATAGCTTTGAACTTTTGGACGATTATCGAGTGCAAGAAATTCTCGTGATCGACCCGACCTATGATTTGGAATATTCCACATATATAGGAGGAATTGGTTGGGATGACGGTTGGGCTTTAGCGGTAGACATCAACGGGAATGCTTATGTAACTGGAGTAACACTATCTTTTAATTTTCCCACAACACCCGGAGTTTACGATTCATTTTTTAATGGTTCCTCTGATGCTTTCGTGTTTAAGCTTAATTCGAATGGCTCAACACTTCAATATTCAACATTTATTGGAGGTAGTAAAGATGATGGTGGTGATGATATTGAAATTGATCTAGCGGGAAATGCATTTATTGCAGGAGCAACAGATTCATCTGACTTCCCCACGACAGCCGGAGCGAACGATACATCATATAATGGTGAATCAGATATCTTTGTTCTAAAGCTTAATCAAAATGGCTCAGACTTTATTTATTCAACATTTATTGGAGGAACTCTCGATGATGGTAACTGTGGTATAGCAATAGATATCACTGGTAACGCATTCGTGGCGGGAATTACAGAATCCTTGGATTTTCCTAATACAACAGGTGCGTACGATACATCATATAACGGTGGAGATTATGATGCTTTTATTCTTAAACTAAATCACAATGGTTCGATCCTCATATATTCAACATTTATAGGTGGAATGAATTATGAATCTACTTATCCCATTGTGATAGATACAACCGGAAATGTATTTGTAGCGGGAGTTACAAATTCATCGGACTTTCCCACGACACCGGGAGCTTTTGATAGAACATATAATGGTGATGGTGAAGATGATATTTTTGTGCTAAAGTTAAACCAAAATGGCTCAACACTTAGTTATTCTACCTTTATAGGAGGTAGTAGTAAGGATGCGGGAAGTTACATTGCAGTAGACGATACAGGAAATGCATTCGTAACAGGACGGACACACTCATCGAACTTTCCCACCACCTCTGGTGCGTATGATACTACATTCAACGGCAGTTACGATGCTTTTGCCCTCAAGCTTGATCATAACGGGTCAGATCTTATTTATTCAACATTTATAGGTGGGAATAATGGAGATCTTGGCGAGGATATTGCAGTAGACTCGGTTGGGAACGCGTTCATTACGGGTACAACAGCTTCATTAGATTTTCCTACTACACCGGATGCGTATAATATATTACATAATGGTGGGTGGAATGATATTTTTATTCTAAAGCTTAACCGGAATGGTTCAACGCTTCTATATTCTACCTATGTAGGAGGAAGTAATAGTGAAGGAAGCGATGATATTGAAGTAGACGATACAGGAAATGTATTCGTAACGGGTGGTACCTTCTCATTAGATTTTCCAAATACAACGGGAGCATTTGACAGAACATTTAACGGCGATCTTGACGTCTTTGTATTAAAGTTCGCCATGTTTAATATCACTTCTTTATCACTACTTATGAATACTACGCCAATAAACCAAATTCATTCAAAATATTGTCAGTATACCTTCAGGGTTAACATAACCGATACCGTGTCACGATCTGATTTAGGTATGATCCGCCTAAACCTAGATCCTCTTGGAACAAACATTCAACTTATTTGGGATCGTGCAACCGGTGTATTTTCAAAGTTTTTTGATCCAAATAACTTTGTTACTCTTGAATCTTCAAGTCAGGCTTTAAATAATTCTATAAATAAATGGACGATAAATTTTAATGTAACTTTCAATTGGAATTATCCGGATGAGAATTTCCATGATGCTCAAGCTTATGCAACTAGCGCGGCTTTAGCTCCCGTATGGCTCAATGCTACGGAGTTCTATCGCGTCGAAAACGATCTTATGTTCAATGGCAAATTGAAAGTTGAAAGTACGGATAACCGGACCATTATAGATGGTGGTCTCGTGCGCGGCGGCGAGAAGCTAAATTGGACCGGTTTAAAGGTGGTATACGAAGGTACGACAGATGTTTACCCGCCCGATGACGAGGTCGATATCACGATCTGGGATGAAGCTGGGAATTTATGGTCGGATTCACCGCTAGCGGGTGAAAACTTCACGATTCAAACACTTACGGCTCAGGCAACAAATTTGAATGGCGATATGCATATTGTTAATTTAACAGGTATTCCGCCGGAGTGCGATAAAACTAATATAACATTCACCTTCAGGATCGACGGCGATAATGTAACATTCTCCAACCCTAAACCAGACAACACGACCTGGCAGACCAAATCAACATTTGTAACCGTGGGCGTAACTATAACCGATGTTGGTGGTGGAGTTGTAAAGGGTTCGAGTGTAATGCACTGTTTTTCAACAGATAACGGAAAAAATTGGAGTGATTGGGAAGGTATTATCGGATTGAAATCGGGTAAGAGCATAACACCACAAGATTTAATTTTCTTGGAGGAAGGAACGAATAATCGTATCAGATGGCAAGCCGGGGACTCGGTGGGAAACGGGCCGGTGGTAAGTGACGAATACAGAATATTGATCGATACCGAAGCCGTACGATTTTCAAATAGTTCACCATCAGCCGATTACGAATCGCCTACCGAAGAGGTTGAGGTCGGTATTACTATTTCAGATGTGATCTCCGGTGTTGACGCGTCTACGGTCGAGTATGCGGTCTCAAAAGATGATGGTGCACAATGGAGCTCTTGGATGAGTGTAGCGGGATTAGAAGACGGATTTAACGTTAATGTCACTCTAAACCTGACCTTCCCCGACGGCACTAGTAATCGTATCAAATGGCGCGCATCCGATATTGCGGGGAATGGCCCCGTGGAATCCAAATCATATATGGTGATAGTTAATACCTGGCTGCAAACACTGATCCCTCGTGTAAAGCTCTGGAGCCCACCGAACGGTTCGATCATACCTACAACATCCGTGGAACTTTTTTGGAGGCTTGAAAATCAGAATTTGTTGAATGTAACTTATGATGTATATTTAGATACGGTCGATCCACCGAACGCTACCAAAGAGATCAGGCTTATGAATAAGAGTCTCTTGGTTACCGATCTTTCAAACGGAGATGTATATTACTGGACCGTAATTCCAAATGTTGGCACTGATGAGGGCTGGTGTGTGTCCGGAATATGGACATTTACCGTTGACACAAGCGTTCCTGTTCCTTCGGTAACGCTGCTCTCTCCCGAGAACGGTTCAATAATACGATCACCCAAACCAACTCTGCAATGGTCGATCGAGTACGAAGGCAGCGAAATTCTATCATACGATGTATACCTGGATACAAACGATCCTCCAGTAGAATACGAGAAAT
>CBFDAW010000300.1:0-4895 GCA_965602865.1 uncultured Thermoplasmata archaeon | reverse complement strand
TATTTCGTACCTGATTCCGTGCCCAGTCAATAGCACCAAGCGATTTTCTCAGCTTGTCAATGCCAATTGTAATATTAATCAGCTCAAACTCGAACTTGTGTAATTGATTAAAGCTTGGGAATGCTGAAACATATTTACCCAATGTCGAATCCAGTATATCGGTTACTGTGTTTATTATTGATATCACATACTTTTTCTTCCTCTCCAATCTATTTCTAGTCTTTGGGTTCTCAGAAATCTTCCCCGCCTTATGGAAGGCTTTATCCAGAAGTTCATTGTAAAATAGTATAGTAGGAATTTTATACATTTTCGATCAGCTCTAAATTATCATTATTGACATCTTTATTACTATTTAGCCATTTTGTAAAGGACAACCTCTATAATACAATTTTTCTCATTATCATTTTTACTTATTTATAACCCATAACTTTTTATGAGGTTATTTGAATATATATAAAAAGGTCATTTAATGGCGGCCCCCGACACTCAACTGAAAGATCAAAGCGATTCCAAAAAAACCAATCCTTCCATACGTAAGAAGATAAAATTTGTATTTATCGTTGTTCTGATTCTACTAATCTTTCAGCTGTATGCATTCCAATTCTTATTATTGTCTGATGAGTTCGAAGAACCGGATCATGACTGGGACAATGATGGTTTACCCAATACCTGGGAACGTGACCATAAACTTAACCCGGAGGATGCCAGTGACCGTGAGCTTGACCCCGATAATGACACATTGACCAATATCCAAGAGTTCGAAAATAAAACCGATCCGCAAAACATGGACACTGATTGGGATTTTTTACCGGATAAATGGGAAATTATAAATAATTTTAATCCGCGAAATAGTACAGATAAAAATAATGACCCTGACGGGGATGGACTATCAAACTATGAAGAATACATCTCTGGCACCGACCCCAATCATAACGATTCTGATTCGGACGGTCTCGATGATTTTTGGGAGCTTTTATATAACCTGGACCCCTTAAATGATACGGACGTTCACATAGATAATGATAAAGATAATTTGAATAATCTGGCAGAATTTCTAAACCGCACTAACCCGTTAAATCAGGATACTGATGACGATACCATTGATGATTATTGGGAGGTAATCAATAATTTGGATCCATTAAACAAAGCAGATAGTAGAATGGATTTTGATAATGATGGGCTAGAAAATTACCGCGAGTATTTATACACCACGGATCCCTGGGTAATTGACTCTGACCATGATTTGCTCCCTGACGGTTGGGAAGTATCCATGACCCTAGACCCAACTTTGAACGATGCGGGTTTAGATCCAGATGAGGACGGGCTTTCAAACTACCAGGAATTTCGTAACAGCACGGATCCATTTAATAAAGATACCGATTTAGATCGTATCCCTGATCTCTGGGAGATATTACACTTCCTAGAACCGACTAATTCCAGTGACAGTTTATTGGATTATGATAATGATTTCTTATCAAATTATATGGAATTCAAACATGACCTGGACCCATACTCGTCAGATACCGACGACGATGGATTGCCTGATAACTGGGAGCTTAAGTATTCATTGAACCCTAAGGTTAGCGATTCGGCTTTGGACATTGATGGTGATGGGTTAACCAACCTTTTAGAGTATCAGCTATCTACAGAACCAGACAACCCGGACTCGGATAACGATTCACTGCCCGATGGTTGGGAATGGGCATATGGGCTGGACGCAACAAATGCCAGTGATATCGTGCTGGATTACGATGAGGATGATTTGACCAATTTAGAGGAATTTTTAAATTCAACCAACCCACGGAACAATGATACCGATGATGATGGTATGCCCGATGGCTGGGAAGTCCGTTTTGGGTTGAATGCCACGAAAAAAAATGATATTGACGATCCGGATCTCGATGACCTGACAAATTTTGAAGAATATAAGCTTGGCACTTTACCCTTGAATATGGATACTGATACTGATCTATTACCCGATGGCTGGGAGATTAAATATAGATTATTGAAGTACAATCCAAATTCTGGTAAAGATGAATGGACCTTGGACCCAAAATTCAATGACACAAATAATAATGGCACCCCGGACGGGTTGGAGGACTTTGATTCTGATGGCTTTTGGTACGATACTTCAACTAAATATTATGTTCCATACACGAATTATGAAGAGTATCTAAACGGAACAGATCCAAATAATCCGGATACCGACGACGACACCATGCCGGATGGCTGGGAGGTAATAGATGGATTAGATCCTTTACTTGATGATACCACTGCCGACCTCGATGGTGACGGGTTAACCAATATTGAGGAATACCAATTAGGTCTCCGACCGGATCACAACGATACCGATGAAGATTTGCTGGATGATAAAGCTGAGCTGGAGATCTATGGTACCGATCCGTTGGATCGTGATACTGATGATGATACCCTGGGGGATGGTTTTGAGGTATTGATCCGCAACTCGGATCCGTTAAATCCAAACAATAATTTTGCGATTTTACTAAATACTCAGGACCCCGAGGACCCCCATGACCCCTGGCTGGACTCGAAGATCATGGATGAAACGCTCCGGAACCATTATAGTTATAATGACAGTATGATCTGGAAGTACGAGAAGAATACTGCAACATTTGCGAATTTTAAAAAAGCGGTCAATGCGATCACCGCACTTGCGGATGCCGATGATACTGTATACATCAACTTTGCTGCTCATGGTGACAATGGCTACCTAATATTTTCGGACGGCTCACATTATTATTCAGAGATAGATGATTGGTTGGATAATATCACCTGCGACCGGATGATAATTTCTATTGACGCCTGCCACTCAGGTTCTGCTATACCACACCTAGATGATGATAATTCTTCTACACGTGTAATCTATGCCGCCTGTAAGATCGATGAAGAGTCTAACGGCGAATTTCACTATAAATTCACAGACGCCCTGGGCTATAGCGCAGGCGATTACCAGATTGCTGACCGTGATTTTGGCACACGGGACGGTATAGGAAACGGTTATGTCTCCGTCCGTGAGGCGTTCTTGTTCGCCGCCGATTATGTGCATACATGGCTAGATGTGGATAGCGATAATATAAAGGATACCGCCTTGGAAAGTAATTCTACTGCAGCCTGGGAAAATACTTACCTGGGTGAGTATAAGTTGTAAAGGGATGAGTTATTAGATGTTTTTGAATAATAAGTGAAATCGTATTAACTTATAGAAAAATTAATAATATGAAGACATATAGTGATGTTTTTCCACCTAGTGCGGGGATAGCTAAGCCTGGTCAACGGCGCTAGATTCAGGGTCTAGTCCTTAGTGGTTCGGGGGTTCGAATCCCCTTCCCCGCATTCTTTTTATTGTTATTTGTATGGATAAATATATGAAAAAAGATTAAAGCAAAATATTAAAATAAACTATTGGTATATCGGCATTTACATTCAATACAATAGGGGGAATGATATGAAATCGATAATAGTATATTTAATCGTTTCAGTATTGATTTTTTCAATTATGTTTATATTTATACCCGAGGAAGCATCTGCTGATGTCACAAATATTGATTCAATATGTGAAGTATATGGGGATACTCTCAGTGTAAGAGTAAAATGGTTTACCACCGGTTATGATGAGATTGATGTAAAATTATTTTATAATAATGTAGAAATAGATGACCAGATTTTCGATTCAGGTATTGATGAAGAACGAATTGACTGTATCCAATACCAACCATTAAATAAAGGTACCTATTCAGTTCAGGTATGGTCCGAGACTGACAATATTGTGTATTCAAATGAATGGACAATGCCAACCCTAGAAATGTCTTTATCGGTTTCACCGTCTTCTGGAGAAATAGGAACAACCTATGCTGCGACCACAACTTTATCTAGTAGTTACGACGCACCGGATTTATACAGTTTTTCTGGCAATTTACAGGTAACAACAGATGAAAATACGTTCGAACAGAACATTGGCGGGACAATATTTTCTGATGAATATTATGATTTTTATAATATCAAATGGGATAAGATAAAAACCATATCCACTTCAACTGGCTTTACATTTTCATCCGACGGCGAATATTCGATTTCTGCTCGTTATACGGATTCATTAACAGATATAACAACAAAGTCGTCAGAAATTGTCGAGATGGTAGACCAATACAACCCCCAAATTACTGAATTAAACAACGAATTAACCAGCACTAATAATAAATTGAATTCGAAAAGTAAAGAATTAGCGCTGGCAAATAATAAGTTAAATGAAACAAACTTTAAACTGGAAGACACACAGGATGAGTTGAAAAAAGATATTCAACAAGCCGTACAATATGCATATCTTGGTATGCTTATTGGATTAATTGGGATTTTGATAGGAATCGTTGGTATTGCCCTTTCCAAACGAAAAAAGTCACTACATTCCCCACAATTTCCCTCAGAAGCACCTCAACCAACTCATCAACGGTCACTACCATCACTTTCACCCGTGGATAGAGGGTATAATTTACAATCTCAATTATATCCACCTCAACAATCATTACCCAGCCAATATCCACACCAACAATTACCAGCAACAGATCGATACTCACAAGCACCAATGCAGCCAGAACCGTATTCACCTAGATACTCACACTCACCCGTCCAATCTACCCCATATTCACAGCAATCAAGACAATACAGATATTAAGTATAATAATAGATGAAATGGGGTGGAGGGCGATGTGAAAAAAAAAAGACGATTGGGGTGAGTTCGCCCTCCTTTCTTATGGGGTGAGTGAAAACAATCTTTAATGGGTTTCTAAATATATATAATTTACTTTATGTTGGGTAGGATAAGGATATGGGGTCAAAATGGCGTTAGATTTTTAGAATTTAGACAGCCAACCTTCCAA
>CBFDAW010000299.1:0-4899 GCA_965602865.1 uncultured Thermoplasmata archaeon | reverse complement strand
AATCAGTTCTTGAGAAACTTAATATGTTGTAGTGATAAAATGGGGCACATCTGGGCTTGAATTCATTGATAAATTCCACACCAGCAACGATCCATGACGAATATGGTAACGATATAGTAGAAATACCTATCAATGTCGCTTCAAAAACTTTGGGAACCGTTTCGCTGAATAACCTAGCTTTCAAGTATAATTATACAGTGTGTATCGATAAGAATCCCGTACACGGTAACCTAACGAATTCGCTCAATGCGATCCTACCACACGGTGGTGATGGTAATAAGAGCATAACGATAGCCGTTCGAAGCGATTATTACGGTAAGGTTAAGTTATCCGATCTTTTCGTCAAATACTTCATACCCCAGGTCACTGTAGACCACTGCAAGGTGATCGACGGTCTTGGTGTTATTAAAAACAAGTGTTATGCTGGTTATCAGCCCTACACTCTGCAGGTCGGGGCATGGTCAAGTTATGGTTTAAATGATATAAAAGATGTGGTGATTGCGCTGGATTCAAATGCCCCTGGCGGGCCATTCGTTAAACTCAAATGGAACCGTACTTCAAATACATTTTCTAAGATCTACGATCCGTCAAACTATTTTACTCTAGCATCGATTTCATGCCAATCCTCTAACGACGGTATCGATTCATGGTTGTTGAATTTTACCGGCACATTCTCATGGTCATACCCCAACGAGGACCTGGTAAGCTGTTTGGTTAACATCACATACGATTCCGATAAGTACGTTACGAGGAATGTAAAGGATACCTACTATGTTGAGAACGACCTGACTTTTGTTGGTACGCTGAAGGTTACAGGAGAATACCAGGGATCATTGTCTGATGGTGACTGGGTAAGATCCAACGAGAAGCTTACATGGACTGGTTTGAAGGTTGTGTATGAGGGGACGACAAACCTCTATCCACCGAACTCTGCATTCGCGGTAACGGTTTCTGATGATGCAAACCGAAAATGGTATAATACGAGTAGTTCAGGTTCAGAATTCATTATACATTCATGGTCGCAAACTAGTACAGACACATCGGATATCCACAGCATTGATATAACCAATATCACCGGAACATGTCAGGACATATCCGACATTGATTTCGAGGTCAAAATCGACGGGACACCTCCTTTACTACCAACTGATATTGTATGTTATTCCAAAGGACCAGGTTCTGGCTCAACGGAGTACGATATCGATACCACCGTCTATGTTAATTTTACAGTAGGCTCATGGCAGGACAGCGAATCGGGTCTAGCTGGTAATTTCATGGGTTACAACAACACCGAACCAACAATGCCAGCAGCCTGCGGCGATTCTGCAGTTGGTGAGGAAGGACTTGCTACATTCTATGTCAGGGCAAGAGACAATGTTGGTAACTGGGGCACAACGGGTTCAGCCTCCATCTTCATTGATCTTACATCCGTCAAGTTCTCCGATCCTTACCCGGGTCCCGAGATTTGGAGTACAAACCCGCAAATCCAGGTAGGCGTTATGATAACCGACATTGGTGGCAGCGGAGTTGCCGGTAATGCCATTCAATACAGGTACACAAACGATGGACTTCTGGATTCAGAATCCTGGCTCGATTACCCGGAAACAGAATCGCTTGAACAGATCAATACACTCACATCTATCAATTTCGGTTCCGTAGGCTCACCTGTGGTGCAGTGGCGCGCAAAAGACGTTGCAAACCAGGACAATGCCATACTCGACTCATATGTTACTTCACCGCAGTACAGTGTCAACATCGACACAGAATCTCCAACGATCGATTTCATATCGCAAAAAACATGGCAGCGTACTTTGACACCCGACCTAATGTTATATATCAATGATACAGGTAGGTCAGGTGTTGATGTATCAAGCGTCATGTACGCTTTCAGCATAGATGATGGCGTTACTTACAGCGATTGGCTTAGTGTTGAAGCACAACCTACGGATGGCAATTACAACAAAACAGTTGTTATCTTCAACGAAGAGTTCGTAGAAGGTACCGGCAACTGGATAAAATGTAAGGTCTCCGACATAGCAGGCAATGAGGTTATTTCGGAATCCGAGCAGATTTTCATAGATATCTCACCACCTGTCTATGATAAAGTAACACCTACATCGGATGAATGGAACACCTCTACGGACATTTCTGCTGGCATTAGATTTATGGATAATTTTACCGCCCTGGACCCGGACACCATCAAATACCGCCTGAAATGGCACGGTGAAGATTTTGGAAAATGGACCAAGTATACCGGTGCCAACCCCGGTAAAGAAATTAATGTTAATGTAATGCTGGCATTCACAGAAGGCAAGTACAATGCGGTCCAATGGAGGGTTGCAGATACCACAGGAAATCTCCTCGTTACGCCGCAATTTACGATCAGGATCGACCTGACAGATGTTACATTTACCGATTCAATCCCCATCCCTGATAAGTGGCAATGTAAAACCAATTTGTTCTACGGGATCACGATCAATGATGTAGGTGGCAGCGGAGTGGATGCATCAACTATACAATTCAGGATATCCAATGATGGCACATCCGCGTATGACGCCTGGCATAATTATGATCTTGCAGTTAATTCTGATATAATAATGATCAATCAAACAAGGTCTTTCCCCGAGGGCAGTGATAATTACATCCAGTGGAGGGCAAAGGATCTTGCAGGCAATGGATACACCTTAAGTCCTTCGTACCATATCAAAGTTGACTGTACACCAGTGAAATACAGCGACCCCACTCCGGATCCGGACGAGGTTATGCTGAAACGGGAGCAGACCGCGGGTATAACACTAACGGATCTGATCAGCGGGATCGATATTTCATCTGTAGCATATTCGATCAAGACAGATAAGGATTCCAGCTGGAATGACTGGACGACCCTTAGTCTGAAAAATGTGGAAGATAAAACATCTATTGAAGTGTCTACGGAGTTAAATCTTCCAGCTACAAGAATGAACTTAATCAGATGGAGAGCCATAGACATTGCGGGTAATAATCAGATCTCCAGCCCATATAATATCCAGATAGATGCCCCGCCGGTTGCAGTGCTTGTATCCCCAGCGAATAATGAAGAATTCCTGTCCTCACAAATGATATTCTTCGACGGCACAAAAAGTTATGATCCCGACAAACAGGACATGCTAACTTATTCCTGGAAATCTGATATTGCAGGGATGCTGGGTACCGGTAATTCGATTAGCACGACACTTTCAAAAGGTAAACATACAATAGAGTTCAGTGTAAGTGACCCTTACAGCCTCAGCGATTCTGTCAGTATAAATGTAATCATTACCGAGTTATCCACCAAGGCTGAACTACGTGATGATTTATTATCACCGGGCTCGGGCACCACCGAAACGGAGTTTACGTTTTCTGTGCATTATAATGATGAAAGAGGTAATGCTCCCGATTCGGTGATAGTGGTCATTGACGGTATCGAATTCGATATGAAATTAAAAGAAGGCGAGAAAGCCTCTGATGGAATCTATGAATATAAAACCAGATTATCCAAAGGCGTTCATGCATATTACTACAAAGCCGAGACCAGGAACAAGATCCCTGTACCGGGAAAAGACTCCGTCCCCACCGAATCTGCCTTTCCCAAAAGCACGACTGAAATAACCGAACCAGTATCCGACTTTAAAGAATCAGGAAGTTGGGCTCTGATCACTGTGATAATTATAATTTTCATTGTTCTTGTTCTATTATTCTTATTGTTCAGGAAACGTAGAATACCTTTTTTAACGCATAAAGAAACTGGTCCTTCACCACCACCGCCACCAAAAAAACAGGCGAGAAGACCTGCAACCGTGCCATACTCACACCAGCAGCCAATCCGGCCCGTGCATGTCCATCAGCCCTCCCAGCCGCCGCCGGCTCAATATCAACAACCACCATCAACATCTACTCTATCTCCCTCACCTCATTATCAAACAAAACCACAATATCCATGTAGGAATTGCGGATATTCATTAACCTTTGTTCATCAATATCATCGATGGTATTGTGATCGCTGTAGAAAGTATGATTAGATTTTAAATCCCATTGAATTTTTAAAATATTGTAACGCCCCAAGTTGGGAATTACTTTAACGCCCTTTGTTTGGAAAGGAATTGGGATCTAGTGCCCTAATTTGGTATACAGGATTGGGGCGTTAGCGCACGAATTCTGTAAAAAGCCAGGTGAAGGAACTGAGAAGAAAAGTGATGATATAGTCTGAATCGAGGATGGAGATGTCGGTTTGGGCTTTGAAAGATAGATATAAAAATTCTTATTTTCCCGATATCTATTATCTGAAGGTATCCGCTGAGTTCCTCGGTTATTTAGGTTTAGGCTACAAAGCCAAGGTATGTTTTGCGAGCCTTAATGGTTTCGATGGATACATTAATATTCATGGTTCAATAACCACAGGATTTTATTTATTAATATATCTAAGGGAAAGAATTCCCTTAGCAACCCAACTTTATTATTTTACTAGTGTGAGCTAATGCTCACACGAAAAAAATAAATCATAAAACTAGCCAATCGACACCTTTAAGAATGAGTAAAATGACTATTGACGATTAGCCGATACTTAACCAGAGGAACGAAGCGGGGAAGAGTGGGAAGGTGAGATTTAAAATAATAACATATACCTTTTAGAAAATCGTATCAGATATAGGATAATTAATTTAAGATATATCTCCATTATGTAAACTATTATATCAATATATTAAAATCAGATCGGGGCTTTTATGAAAGACGGTTATGGATCACACAGGGAATATATGGAATGGGTTAATGAATCAGTAAAAGATAGAAGTAATGAAATTTATGATTCTCTTAAAAATGCATTTCAAAAATATATTGAAATTCAAGAAGTAGAAATAATTCTTTTTTCTAAAATGCCACTTG
>CBFDAW010000298.1:0-4907 GCA_965602865.1 uncultured Thermoplasmata archaeon | reverse complement strand
TTTCTCCGTCCAAGTATTATTGCTTAGATCATAGACCCAAGTTTCATTATATCTAATACTATTGTGATATCCACCGTAAAGTATTGCTTTATCATCACCATATAGAGATGCCAAGGAAAAATATACTCTTGTACTTGGGCAGGTCATCGGCTTTTTATTGGTCCATTTATTACCACTCAAATCATACACCCAGGTTTCATTCCTACCCGCGTTTCCACCGAATAATACAACTTTATCGGTTCCAAAAATTGGTGCCATTTTATGATCATATCTGCCAGGGTTGGGCACAGGTGTCTTCTGGCTCCACGTTTTAATTTCAGATAAATCTATTCTTAATTCCGCATCTTCTTTAGTGCCGACTATCGTTAAATTATCCATCGTACCATTTTTAAAATTCTTGTCTGATGACTGAATCCAGGTTGAGGCTGCAGTGGCTGCGTTTAATCTTGAATCCATGGGCATAATTATTAAGAATCCTGGCAATATAAGTATTAGAATTAAAAGAATCGCCCCCATTGCCGATTTTAAAGATTTTTGTGCCAATGGAAATCCAGATGTTTCCCGCAGGATTCGACCCCCTAAGAATATATAAATATATATTTTAACGTATATAATAAGTTTGGTGATATACTTCAATTAGGACTCTGGGTTTTTATTTTGAGAGGTCTTTGATTTAACATTAGGTTCTTGAGTTTGTGCTTGTGCTACCGTTGGTGAAGGTTGTGAGGATTGTGCAATGGTCGGTTGTGCCGTAGAAGCCGGTAAATGAACAGTAGGTCCAGTGGATTGTATCGTTGGCTGTGTACCTGCTGCCGGTGGCGTGGTAGTTGATGTAATAACTGCGGGTATCGGTGGAGTGCCGGGTTGCTGTACAATTGTTGGTGTGGTTACCGTTGGTGCAGTGGTTTGGGTTGGTGTAGCTTGTGCAGGTGTCGTGGGTGTGGTTGCCAAAGTAGGTACCGGTGTGGTCTCAGGATCACCTGACCCAACCGTAGGTGCTGGTGTTTGCGCCGGCGGTAGCTGCGGTAGCTGCGGCAGCTGTGGCACTTGTGTTATCTGTGGAGCAATGGTCGGTTGAATGGTTGACTGTTGAGAAATTCCAACAGTGGTTGCACTAGGTAGCTGGGCTAGCTTTGGTACTGCTGGGACTTGACCGACGGATATTACAGGTGCAGTAAGTGCGCCAGGTTTGATAGTGATGGTCCCAGGTAGAAGGAACTCTTGCTTAACACGTTTCTTACGTTTTACAATAAAAGCGGCGAGAATTATACAAAGAATGATTATTATCACAACCACTATTATCGAATATACCCATATTTCAGATAACCCTTGAGTAGATTTTTCCTTGGTTACATTACCCTCAGTACCATTTATCTCGCTTTCATCTGGTTTTGTGCTTTCTTGCTCTTTTATTTCGATTTCGATTACATGACTATCTCTTACCATACCACCACTATTCATAGAAATAGCGGTGATTATAATTACATGAATTCCTGGTTGTATAGTCTCTGGCAAAGAGATCTCTAAATTTCGAAATGCATAATTATTACTTGCTAATTTTACCATTGAATTATCATCTAATGCAATATAATCAGATAACTTACCAGCCTCAAGCTCAAATTTTATTAAATCCTCGTTTGTTCCCAGATTTGTAATTGATAAAGGAACACTTTTATTCTCGCCGGGGAAAATTGAAATCGAGTCACGACCAGTCAGCTTGAGTTTGAACATTTTGGAATCCGTAACCAGATCTATCTCAAACCACCAAATACCGCTAATGCATGACCCTTCTAGGTCCCCAAGTATTGGTATGACGCGCCAGTAATACGTCTTCCCATTCACTAGATCATCAATGACAAAGCTGGTGTTAAGAACACCCGTGGTTTTGATACCTGGATTGGAAAAATTATCAAAGTATACATTATATGTAACACCTTTTGAACTATTATCCTCAAGCTCCCAGGTTAATTCAATACTAGTATCATTGATCGTAATACCATTTGGTGGTGACAGAAGTATTACTTTTGGCTTTACTTGTGGGACCCAGTTATTAACATTTATTATTTGCCATGTTGATTCTTCAGGACCATTACCTGCTATATCATAAGCACGCCATCTGAGCATATTATCCGTACTATTTGGTAAGGTTAGATTGATGCGTACAGCAACGGTTACACCATTTTGCAGGCTCTTAACGTTCTTCCAACCACTCCAATTTTTGCCTTTATTTTCTGAAACCGAGTATTGAATAGTGGATGCATCCACACCTGAAGTTTCATCAGATATGGTAATTCCCACTTCAACTTCTTCGGTTTTGGAAACCTCCAGTGCTGATGGCCAAGCATTTGAAAATTCCACATCATTGGTATCGACCAAGATTCTGTATGGCTCGCTTTCAGATGGTCCGTTACCTACAGAGTCAGCCGCGCGCCATTTGATGAGGTTGTCCTTACTTTCTATCAAAGTAACCGTATCTTTTATTTGAATAGTAACATCAGAAGTAAGACCAATGATAGGTTCCCATACATCCCAAGTTGCACCGTTATTTGTGGATATTGCATACATTACAGTATTACCATCTACCTCACCGCCACCCACATCAGTTATATTTACCCCAACTAGTACATTCGAATTAGTTTGCCAGGTTGTATTAGACGGAATAATATCTAAAAAGGTTACATTGTCCGCATCTATGAATACATCAAATGTCTCATTTGTTTTATCGGATTCGGGCGGTATTCTAGAAAGCATTATTGTGAATGATTCATTGGTCATATCACATATAGGTGGCACATCAGAAAGCTTTATTGTATAAGTAAAACTAGTATTATATGTCATATCTGGGGTAATAGTTTCGGCTATGAATGGTACCCCAGAAGCCGGCGAGACCGTCCAGGACAAATCTTCATCATCCCAAATTGTAACATTGAATTCTTCGTCCGGGGGATAAATATCTAGGGTATTTTCGTAAACTGGAATTAATCCTGTCCATTTTAAAACTTCACCCCCACGGACGAGAGTATTTTCATGAATAGTTCGATTATCTTCACCATTGACTGATAATGTGCCATTAAATACTAGATCATTCTCCACTTTATATATATCAGTAGTATTTAACCATGCAGGAGATAATTTTGCACTTGTAGCGTATACCTGAACATTATGTAGATTTTCATCGGGATAATTCCAATTAAAGGTAACATTGAAATCTATAGTCCAAATAAAATTACTATATGCCTTACTTGATGGATGGATACTAATGTAGTTATTAGGATCAGATAGCTCTGAAAACACTTCAGTCAAACGGTCCCATTTGAGCCGAATATTACTTCCGACTGGGTCTAGGGTCAAACGGACCGCACCCAAATCAGAAACACCTACGGTATCAAGAATCTGTACCCTAAACGTGTACGGGCGATATCGTGAATAGATATCAGATGTTGGTTGGTTATTCTCAAGTAATGATAATGAAGTGATATTAATAAAAGGAGTTGTGGCGAATTTTACCACAAAAACATCATAGCCACCGTTAAATGTTTCATTATAAGCTCCGGTTGTGGTTGGGAAGTTAGATGAATTGGTATAGCCAGTTACATATATATTTTGCATAATGTCCAAGTCAATACTGCGGGCATAATCACTACTAGTACCTCCCAGATATGAAGAATAAATTAGTGTTGTGCCATCTGAGGATAATTTTAGAAAATATGCTTCAGAACTATTATAAGCATTGTCGTATGCATCGTTTGATGTTGGGAAAGTGGATGATGTCGTATCACCAGTTACAATGATATTTCCACTTGAATCGATCGTTAGATCATGACCTTCATCATCACCACTACCACCTACGAATGTTGAAAATTTTAGCGATGCACCTGTTTGATTGAGCTTTGAGATGAACACATCTTTATTGCCATTATGTGATTGCTTAAATGCACCTGTTGTATTAGGAAATGTTGAAGATTCTGTATATCCAGTCACGATCGCATTTCTATTTGAATCCAATGCAATGCCATAACCACGTTCATCATTACTTCCGCCTAAGAAGGTGGAATACTGCAACGATGAGCCATTATGGTTAAGTTTGAGAACAAAAGCATCTCTCTCACCATTATGTGAAGGATCATATGGGCTAGGTGAGGTAGGAAAATTTGTTGAATAAGTATATCCTGTAACATAAGCACTTCCATTAGAATCTACCGCAAGCCCATAGCCACCATCATTTAAGCTACCTGCAACATGAGTAGAATAATCTAGTGCTGATCCCGAGTAATTTAGCTTAAGAACAAAAATTTCTGTACCGCCTTGACCTATTCGGTCATACGCGCCAAGGGTGGTGGGGAATTTAAATGATGATGATGTAAACCATGTAAATCCGGTAACGAATGCACATCCTTTTGAATCAATTGCAATTCCATATCCATAGTCTACATTCATTGATCCTATATATGTTGAAAATAAAAGACTTGAACCCGTGGGGTTAAGTTTGAGTACGAAAACATCACCGGCGGAATTAAAAGTTGAATCATATGCATTAACTGTTGGAAAATTATTCGAGCGTGTATCACCTGTTAAATAAGTATTACCCTGTGAATCCACTGCAATATCCAAACCTTGTTCATTATTTGATCCACCAATAAATGTTGAATAATTCAATGATGACCCATCTGGATTAAGCTTTAATACAAAAATATCATATAAACCTCCATTAAAATTAGTATCATATGAGCCAACTTTAGTTGGGAAGTTATTTGAATATGTATAACCAGTAACATATGCATTTCCAGTGTCATCAACTGTGATTTTATTGCCATAATCATTATTGATTCCACCAATATAAGTGGAATATTCCAATACAGGATCAATTACTAAAATTTCATTCTTATTATATTCTTCCAATATTTCAA
>CBFDAW010000297.1:0-4908 GCA_965602865.1 uncultured Thermoplasmata archaeon | reverse complement strand
ATGTAGGCGTATTGAGAATCTTCGGTGATGTTTAATTCAGATGTGGCGTTATCTACATCTAAAATGTAATTGCTTAAGTTGATTCTTTTTTCCCGCATCTCAATAGCTATCAGATTGGGTATTGATGTAATAACCGGTGGATCATTTATTGCCTCAACCCAGATTTTAATCTGAGAATTGGTGAAAAAATCATTATCGGTGATAGAAATATTAACCAATTCAAATGTCCGTCCACTCGGGTAATTAAATGAATTTGGATACAAAAAAGTAATAACGGTGTTGTTAACCTGCACATAACTGGAATTGACATTAACGATAAGTTGTTCCAAAGGAGTATCCGGATCTGATAAATATTCTGATAAATTCAATACCAGTTCAGAGTCTTCCTGGGCATATTGTTCGGGGATTGGTTTAAGTATGGGTGCACCCAGAACCACGGGTTGGTGCATTACTGTAGTTGTATTCGAATCCTGGCCGTCACTGCACCAAATACGAAAGCTATGAATTCCTTCCGGTTTTATTTTTTTTATTAATTTATATTGCTGACCATTAGTATAATCATTATCATTCCACATCCCCGGTATCCCCGGGTTCCTGTCCAAATCCATACGTTTACCAATCGTCTCATTATCGATATACAGCTTGATATCTTTTCCGGACTGGCCCGGCGGGTTATTATCGGAATCCATATATAATACTGTAAATTCAAAATCAGTGCCTAAATACCCACGAATGGGTGCGACTTTTGCATTAGTTAATTCGGGTGGGTTATTAGTCGAAGTGGTAAACGACCATGAAAAATCACCATCTAACTTATTACCGGCACAATCTGAGATTCTAGTAGAAATTGTCACGGTGTAATTTTCTAATACATTCAAATACCCTTTGGGTCTAATTGTGATCGTCCAGGTTGAATCATCATAATCTACTTCTACTGGTTCGGATTCTTTTTTAATATTTTCTATAATAATGTTTTTTGTGGAGATTGATGCTAAATCCAATGGTTCGTCAAATATTATAGTAATATCTCTACTCACGGGTACATTATTTTCATTTGGTGCTGGTGAAGTGGACAAAATGGTGGGTCTTTTAGTGTCTGGTACACCTATAGAATACAGTTTTCCTTGTTGAGAATTGATAAATATTCGGTCATTAGCAAGTGCTGGTGAGGCGGTGATCGGCCCATTTAGCTTCAGCTCCCAATCCTTTACGCCAGTATTGGTTCGATAACAATATAATTTATTATCCATGGATCCTATTACTACCTTACCGCCAGGATCCCCAGGGGTAACTGCGGGGGAAGAGCGAATCGCACCATTTGTGGTCTTTGGCACCCAATACGATGTATTCGTATCTGTTGCCAAACAATATACCTTTTTATCTAATGAACCGAAAAACACCCTGTTCTCGGCTATTGCCGGTGAGGATATTATATGGTCTTCAGTCGTGAAGTCCCAGACTTTGACTCCCATACTCCGGTTTATACAAAATAGTTTATAAATCTGGTAATCAACCAAAGAAGAAGAATAAACACCAACTGTTATATACACATAATCTTGAAATATTACTGGTGTTGAACATATACTATCCCCCGTGTAAAATTTCCAAAGTACATCTCCATCCTTTGTATTATTTTCAGTTTCATTAGTAATAAAACCATCATTCCCATCTATAATGCCATCAACATCCATGGCATAAAGGTAACCGTCATTAGCGCCGAAATAAACCGAATCACCCTCTAGTGCTGCACCACCCGTTATTCCATAATCATAGGTTAACCCGGAGTCGGTTTTATATCTCCAAACAAGTTTACCAATTGTTTCATCTAGGCAGTAAAAATATTTATCGGGTGCACCAAAGAATACTAACCCATTATGAATCAGAATTGGGTGGTCAATATAAGAGATATTAATTGTCGTCCCAGTACCGGGTAGTTTATATGTCCAATTGAGTTCACCAGTATAAGCATTTATTCTATGAACGCTACCATCGCCACTGCTGAATGCGACAATATGCCCTGTGTTTATTGCGGGGGTAGAAATTGATGCGTAGTCATCCTGCGTCAGCCGCGCTTTCCAGCGTAATCTACCCGTTGTCTCCTCAAAACAATAAATATATCCATTCCCAGTAGCCATGTATACTTTACCATATGCAACTACTGGTGATGCAGAACTTGGTGAGGTTTGATTGCTCCATAATATTTTTGCATTTTCCGAACCGGGCACACTTGAACTTGATGCCCCGGTACGATCCGGTGTATTCTTCAACATCGGCCAATTAGTCTCAGGGTTACGCGAGGTGGACCGGCTTGGGAAAACACTGGGCTTGGAAGCGGTTTTTTCCTCGGTAATAAAATTTCGTATTTTATAATCAATATTCTGAGCCTCTGCTTCGGCGGTGGTGTTTGTTTCCAAGTTGGTCGTAGCTTCCAGTCCTGTAACCGATTTATGATCTACAGCCAGTAGACCAAATCCAAAGCCAATGCCGGATATAAATATCATTAGAAATACAATGTATATTGATATTATCCGTCCTCGGTCATTATTATACCTCATCCTCTCCACCTGGCTAGGAATTCTTTAGATTTTTAATTAAATATAATTCATTAAATAAATGTATAAAAAATAAATTTTACTATATATAAGGTTTTGTATAAACAACTTTAATATATCAAATAGATGATGTCAGGATTAGAGAACGACCAAAAAACATGATTTTATCATTTAACTGGTGATGCAATGGTGGAGATGATCGAGATCAACGGTAAATCTTATTCAAAACGAACCATTGAAATATTAACTGGAATGAAGAATTTTCATAATTTAAATTACAATTTATCGTTGTTAGCTGAGGCGATCGACCATCCTTATGATTTTCCATTTTTACTTGAAGATATTTACGACTTGGACTTCGATGAGGACTTGAGATTGGCATTAATTAGGATTCAAATCGATTCAAAGTTACACTTACGGGATGATATAGAGGGAGAACAACTGCGATTATATGTGGCAGAGACAATCGAAAAGATGCTGTTCGGTGAATTGTTAATGGAAGGTAATGGAAAAGGTAAAGAAAATGGTAATAATAAAAAGAAAACAAAACCGAAGGGTTCAAGAAAAGGCAAAAGTAAAGGTAAAGGAAAGGGAAAGCGAAAAGGAAAGGGTACAAGTAAATCTAAAGGTGTCTTAAAGGATAGGGATACTGGTGGTGAATGGCGAGAAATTTATTGCTAAATTCAAGGGGGATTAAATTTGGAACCTAGAGAAGATCATGATGAAGATTTAGAAAAAATTCGTGCAAAGAAGTTAGAAACTATGAAGGGAAGATTGTCAAATCACCCTGGGAACTCTGACGATAATTATCCGGCTGAACCCGTTGTATTAACCGACAAGAATTTTGAAGAATTTGTTAAAAAATATCCCTTGGTAGTAATAGATTGTTGGGCACCTTGGTGCGCGCCTTGCCGAATGGTTACACCGGTGGTAAAGGAACTCGCCAAGGATTATCAGGGTAAAATTGTGTTTGGCAAACTTAATACCGATGAGAACCAAGGAACAGCAATGAAGTTTAATATTATGAGCATTCCCACTTTTTTAATCTTTAAACATGGAGAGCTTATCGATCGACCAGTAGGTGCAATGCCCAAAGAATCCTTTGAAGCAGCTATTACCCAGCATTTAGATTAAAATATTAAAAAATGATATAAACTTTTACCACATTACCCCTCTTTAAACTTGATGGAAATCACAAATGACCGACCAATAATTATAATCTTAAATCTATAATATCTGATTATCGCAAACATCCCAGGGGGGATTATTCTTTGACAGCAGTAGATGATGAATTTATGGCACATATTAACGATTTAAAACGTGCACTTGGCGAGAATGTATCTGAGGAGAAAATTGAAGTAGAATTAAAAAAATATTTTGAGTATGGTGTAAATGCAACTGAAGCAAAAAAGGCGGTGGTTAAGAAATTAGGTGGTGACTTAAATGCATTATTTAAAAGTACGCCGCGCACACTTGCGGAGGTACAACCTAGTGATAAGAGTATAGACATAAAAGTTAAGGTCATATCAATTAATCCAAAAACCGTAT
This sequence comes from uncultured Thermoplasmata archaeon, assembly GCA_965602865.1. Classification (GTDB taxonomy): domain Archaea; phylum Thermoplasmatota; class Penumbrarchaeia; order JAEHCK01; family JAEHCK01; genus CBFDAW01. The sequence goes on along the minus strand of CBFDAW010000297.1, from coordinate 808 downwards.
CGGTCCAAGGTACGGACAAAGATATTTTTTACGGGCTTTTAGCTGATAGCACCACTATTCGACCCTTTACTGCATGGAACGATTTCAAGCTTGGGAAGGATGATATTGTTCAAATTCATTCCGCCTATGTAAAGGATTGGCGCGGGGAACCGCAAATTAATCTGGGTAACACTACTACAGTAGAGCCCACATCCGACCCCGACTTGGAGACGCTTGAACCATCGAGCCTTCCAGCCATGCTGCCAGGGACCGAGTACCAAATCGGTTCGCTGCGTGACGGGCTTAGCAATATTACCACTATAGGTAGGCTATTATCAGTAGAGCCCCGGACCGTTACGGTAATGGGTGAAGATAAAGAGATTTTTACTGGTATCCTGGCAGATAATACAGGTAAGATTGCATACACTGCCTGGTCGGATTTCCAACTCAAGCCCGATGAAGTGATTAAAATAAAAAGTGCATATATCCGCTCCTGGCGTGGTGTACCCAAACTTAATTTTGATGACCGCATGGAAGTTACGAGATTACCAACTGATACTTTACCTAATATTGATAAATTAAGCCTTGAAAAGGTTACTCAAATCGATCAGTTATTGGAATTGGGTGGTGGGATAGATGTAACCGTCGAAGGTACGATCTTAGATATTAAAGAAGGAAGTGGTCTGATTACCCGCTGCACCGAATGTAACCGTGTCCTACGTGATGGTGCGTGCATGGTTCATGGGACACAATCCGGTCAATCGGACTTGCGTGTGAAGGCGGTGGTGGATGATGGCTCAGGAGCACTTATGATAGTACTAAATGCTGA
>CBFDAW010000296.1:0-4908 GCA_965602865.1 uncultured Thermoplasmata archaeon | reverse complement strand
GCAATGGCCTAACCAATGGTAATGGCTTGATCAATGGAAATAGATCTAGGATGAGGCGAGGACTTACCAATGGCAATGGACTTACAAACGGCAATGGCCTAACCAATGGTAATGGCTTGATCAATGGAAATAGATCTAGGATGAGACGAGGACTTACCAATGGCAATGGGCTGACAAACGGTAACGGACTTACAAATGGTAATGGATTAACTAATGGCAACGGCATGACGCTTCCATATAGTTCCCCTCGAAATAGAAGAAAACAACGAGATATTCTAAAAAAGGATTTACTAGCTAGGCAAAGATATAAATCAAGATTAATAAGTTCTATTGCGTTAGTGATTCTTATTCTTATACCTTTTTCACTTTTTTTAATGGGAGATTTCGATTCTACAAAAACTATACAAATTGATGGAAATTTCGATGATTGGGTCTCTGTCCCATCGTATTCTGATGATATAAAGGACCAACAAAGACCCGATATAAATATTCAAGAATGTAAAGTTAAAAAAGAAAACAATTTGTTATCCTTTTATCTCCGGGTTAAAGGAAGGCTGTTTGATAATATTTTTAAACATGCTTCTGAGAACCAAGAAGACTCGGGTACCGCTAGGATATTTATTGATACTGATAAAGACCCAAGCACAGGATATTCGTTCAGCGGCGTCGGGGCGGAGCGGTTAATTGAGATAAATGGTTATGAAGGCATGGTCCAAGACGCGTATCTGAAAGAATTTAACCCGATTACTAGATTTAGTGAAGGTGTGAGATCAAACAATGATTGGAACGGCTGGGAGCAGATAACTCCTGTCTCCGCTATATGCTCTGATAATGAACTGGAGACTCAGACCTATCTTACTTCGAATACCAATGTTAATGCACGAGTACACCTAGTAGATCTTAATAATAATTACGATTTATCAGATATTGTGTTTGGCAGCGAATCGGGCGCATTACTTATCTACCAACACACCATTGCCCCCACCGTAATGGAAGATATTGATGAATCTAGTGGATTGCCGGGTTTGTTAGAATTAAAGCTTCAAGCGTATTGTAGTGATATACGCGTTGATAAAATCGATTTCAACCATGATGTTAATGTTTTTGATGGTGCGAATAGAGTTATTTTTCCGCTTACCGTGGAAGAATCTACTCCTAAAATTATAACGGTTAAACCCAAAGATCCGCAACGTGGCTTAACTACCGGTGAGACCTTTACTCTCGAGACCATGGCGGCAAAGGTGGATAGAGGTGCCGTGACCATCACAGGTTTCGGTGCGATATCATATATTGGTACCATGCCGCACGAAATTAAAATTGATGGTTTGTTCGAAGACTGGGTGGGAATTGAGAAGGTAAGTGATTCTGATTCCGAACCGGTATCAAATCCTAATGTGGATATTTCGAGTTATGCAGCAGTGAACACGGATTCAATGCTGTCATTATATCTTGATGTGGAGGGTGCCATTCTGGAGGGTACCGAGCTCCCAGTAGACGCATATGTGTACCAGCCGCGAACACCCGGGGAACAACCAGGCTCGATGAACGTCGGAACGAACGCGAAGCATCCGTTAACCGACCTGCCAATAAGGACCGGTGAAGATTCATTATATATATTCTTGGACACTGACAATAACGGGTGCACGGGATATCACCCTGATGAGCAGTTCAGAATCGGGGCGGATTATATGGTTGAAATAACCGGTCAAAACCGAGAAATCATAGAACGTAACTTAAAGGAGTTCAAGGGCAGCTCACAATCAGATTTCAATTGGCTCGATTTGATCGAAATACCGGCAGCCTGCAGCGGTTCCGAGCTTGAAGCACAGTTGAACTTTGATTTGGATTTAATATATCAGCAGAAAAATCCAAAGATTGATATTTATGTTCATATAGTCGATTGGCTGGGCGAATGTGACCACGCCGGGGAACTTCGTGTGGATACGGAGTGTAGTGATACTGATAAATTAGTGGTGCGTAATTCTTTAACACGCTATGATTCAAACACAATTATAAACACTTACCGCGACGCCGGCTTTGGTCAACCTACAACTGAGTTTAAACACGATGAGGTAGTATATGTGACTGTAACCAATGGTATGAGTGCCGGTGGCGTAAAAACCGTAATGATCATGGATAATGATGATGGTTCCAAGGATAAGATCTCGGTGCAAATATACGACGATGGAACACACGCCGATAAACAGGCAAATGACGGACTTTATTCAGGGCGCTTCAAGCTCCAGTCAATGGAGAAAGGGGGTATTACTGATAATGATATGGATACTATTGCGGTGAAGAAAGCGGTTCACATTTACCCCGAACTGAGAGATAACGATGATTCGAAATACCTATCAATTCCAGAATTTGGATCATCAATTTTTATATTGCTAATATGTTGTACTTTGTTGTTAATTGCACTTATCTCTCGGAAAAAAGAGGTGATCTAATGAAAACAAAACAAAGTAAATCAAAACTAATATTTATTACCCTTTATGTGCTTTATGTAACCTTTATTCTATTAACTTCGACAGTATATCTGGCAGAGAATGAATTTAGAGGAAAAATAAGTAATGATAATTACACTTACCAGCTAACTTTCAAAGAGAATGCTAAACAGTCTCATTACGACGTTATTCGTGCAAATTCGGGAAAACCGGGTTATATAACGGCTGATTACTCCATGTCCTCTAACACTTTAATAGTAAAAACTACAAATATCAATACTCTTAAAGTCGATTGTAGATCGATTGCAAAAGAGAAAAATCAGGAAATCCTGAACAAGAGATACGAAGACGATACTAATGCCTATAAACAATTTTTCATAGATAAAGATCTATTCAATGTCGCTGTGAATGCTGACCAAGCAATTTCACTAACTCTTAAGGAAGTTCCATATCCTTATCAAGTAATTGTAGATAAAGAATTATGGAAAGAGGGAACCGACTATTCATATAGCAATGGTCAGGTCACCGCCACAGTTCCAAAGGGTAACTCGGATGTTGATATCTATTTCGCTACCACAAATAGAAATGCACCCAACGCACGATTTACTACCAAATACGAATATCTAGTGCCAAATTCAGAGATGATCTTTAATGCTTCACTATCATCCGGTGAAAGTGGTATTACTGATTTTTTATGGGATTTTGGTGATGGAAGTTATGATACAGGTGTATTAGTTAAACATAAATATAGTTCTGAGGGTCAATACAGGGTGTTACTCACGGTTCGAGACGATGACGGGTTAATCGACACATATGGTAGGATAATATACGTTAAAGATGCTAATAATAATAATCTACCCGATGGCTGGGAAGTAATATATAATGTAACTGAACCGGACGATGATGACGATGATGATATGCTAACCAATTTAAATGAATATATTTATGGTACTGACCCGAAAGAACCTGATACTGATGGTGATGGGTTCTTAGATGGTGAAGAAGTTTCTGCAGGATCTGATCCGTTAGATAGTACTTCAACACCCGAGAAAAAAGAGACAAAAGAAGAAGTTACGGCTGCCTGGATTTTTTTCGCAGCCGTTGGCGCTATACTCCTTGTAATAATGTTAATATTCACTTATATTAGCTATTCAAAGCATGTAAGAGATAAACAAGTCAAGCTAAAGGTAAGGACCAAGAAGAAGACCACTCGCGATAAAGCCCCAAGAAAAAGAGACATTGAAAGCCCAATGCTTACACGCGAACCTGTTGGTTATGTGGCGTCAACTATCCCAACTGAAGTGTTAAAACCTGAAAAAACACCTCCAAAACCACCGCAAAGGGCACCACCGAGTAGACCGCCAACACTTAAGGATCTAAAAAATATAAGGGCATTGCATTCTAAGATGTTGGACGAAGAGTTGAGCTTACCCGAGGGTGGTAAAATAGCATATGAATGTCCAACTTGCGGATCACGAATAGGGAAAGAGGATGAGTTCTGTCAGGTTTGCGGTGAACAATTCGATGAATAATTTATTTCGTTGTATTAATGAAATTAAGCTGAAGGCTTTTGGGCGTCATCAATCAGATTCAGAATTCTAACGCCTCGTATCGTTAGGGGGCTTCGTGGGTCGATGTTAATCCAATTAAATATTGATATCTAGATAATTTGCCCTATAATCGATTTCTTGATAACTAAAATTCAGCAAATTATCATATCATCGATAACTTACCAATAAAACTCCAACCGAATTACTTCTTATATTTTTTCATCGTTTTCACTATTTTTTTCACAATTATTTAGATTGAGGAAAAGCTTATCGAAAGATAAGAAAAACCGAAAATCGTGTAAAAAGAGAGGATATATTATCTGAAGAGAGGAGAAATATATCCAATTTAAATTTCGCCAAAGTTAGTATATTCTATCTGTAAAAGGTTTGAAATCAGTTTTACCGTAGAATAGAGGTGAGAAAATGAATGATGTAAATGTTCTTGACGCATCTAAAATATTTGCCGATGAATACGCCCTAAAAATATTGTCTGGTTCTTTTAAAGAACCCAAATCCGCCCAGGATTTAAGCAATAACTTCAATATCCCCATCGCCGTTTGTTATAGGAAGATACATGACCTGGAGGTCTCCGGCTTTTTAGAATGCGTGGATAAAATCTTAACCCAGGAAGGACGGCGGGTAAAATTGTATCGATCACAATTAAAAGGCGCATACATATTTTTCGAACATGGCAAACTTCGAGTACATTTAAGCCTTACCAAAGTACCACAGGTTGATTTTGATGAAACTTGGGACGCACTAGGATTGGTGCAAACTGCTGAGCCTACGCCATTTTGAATTAACAAAAATATTACCTATCGGAAAACTTAGCCCACAATATACTGATTAATAATTCAAGACTTAAACAGATAGAAATGTATACACTACAATTATTTTAAAGTTATTTGTTT
>CBFDAW010000295.1:0-4915 GCA_965602865.1 uncultured Thermoplasmata archaeon | reverse complement strand
ACGAGTGCCAGCGGATCTGGAAAGCATACCCGTATTTCGATGATTGGATTTATTCCCAAAGAACTAAATATTTAGATTGGTACAAATATCCGGCATGAGTAAGTACACTTTCTATTAAATTCTGGAGTGCTCTCCATAATCAATCATTATGCATCAACCATTGCACGGTCCTTCGTATGCCCACTTCACACGATACCTTAGGCTGCCAGCCGAGCGATTTCGATTTTTCAATGGACAGATGTACTAACGGTGAATCTCCCACCCAACCACGGGAACCGCCCGTGTAGTGGTATTTAACATTTTTTAAGCCCAGTTCATCTGTAATGATGTCTGCTACGGTTTTTACATTGATATAGCTCTCCCAGCCCAAGTTAAATATGTTCACTTTCTCAGTACTCTTTTCAAGTGCTAGCATGATACCATCAATGCAATCACCGATATACATATACGATTTCCGCTGCGTACCGTCGCCTATGATTTCTAGTTTTGTTGGATCCTTTTTTAACTTATGATAAAAATCGTAAGTCACGCCGTGCGTGTGTCGTTCACCAACCACCGACACGAACCGGAAAATCCAGCCCCGAAATCCAAACCCTTCACAGAATGCCTGGATCAGGACCTCACCGGCGAGTTTGGACGCACCATAGAACGAGGTTTGAATCAATTGTACATTCTCGGGCGTAGGAAAGGTCTCAGGGTCGCCATACACGGCTGCAGAAGAGGCAAATAATATCTTCGTGATACCATTTACTCGCATCGCCTCGAGTATATTATAAGTGGCAATAGTATTTTGTTCCAAATCGCGGTATGTATCCTCAAGTCCGCGGCGGATATCTGCATTCGCTGCGAAATGAAATACGATATCAAACCCCGAAAACTCCTGTTTTAACTTTTCTAATTCCAAGATATCCAATTTAACGAACTCAAAACTATCATTATCGACATGAGGTTGTAGATACTTATCGGTACTTGTCGATAGGTTATCGATAACTTTAACATTATAACCCTCATTCAATAACCGATCCACTAAATGGCTACCAATAAATCCTGCACCACCAGTTACTATCGCTTTCATTGCGCTCACCATAATATTATCTATTTTTTATCGTACAAGAATTTATAAATTTTTATTTATTATTTATTTATCACATATTTTCAACGCATTTCTTCGTTGGTGATTTGTTGTTCAGTTGCTAGAATATTATACAATAAACCTACGCCAATATAATTTCAAGTATTTCCATCTTGCTATTGAAAAATGTAAGAATCTTACTATGGTCAAACCAAAAGCATTTAAATATCAAATTATGTATGCAAAACAAATAAACCCCTGACACTGAAAAAAATGATTACACAAAAAGGTGATAATAATAAAAAAGAATACCCAAGCATTAATCCTGGCTGGTGGTGAGGGCACTAGGTTGAAACCCATTACAGAAAAGATTCCAAAACCAATGGTGGAGATCAATAACAAACCATTCTTGGAACACCAGCTCGAACTATTAGCAAAAAATGAAATCAATGATGTAATTCTTTGTGTGGGTTATCTTTGGGAACAAATCCAAGATTATTTTGGAGACAGATATAAAAGCAATTCCGGAGCGCTCACGAACCTCCATTACGCCGTAGAGCCGCGATTCTTAGGCACTGGTGGTGCAATTAGAAATGCAAAGAGGTATCTACGGGAGCACTTCTTTGTTTTAAATGGAGATTCATACCTACCAATCGATTATCAAGCTCTGGGACGATATTGCATAGAAAAGGATACAACTGGTGTCCTAACGGTTTATGAAAATTTAGATAGTATTGTGAATAATAATATTAAAGTTAAAGATAGTTATATTGTAGAATATAACAAACACCAACCAAAACCTGATTTGAACGGCGTGGATGCAGGAGCCGCTGTTTATAAAAAGGAATTGTTACAATATATTCCCGAAACTATTCCTGAGGGCCAACGAATTTCTTTAGAGATAGATATTTATCCTAAGTTAATCATTCAACATCAACTGGTAAGTTATATGACAAATATTCGGTTTTATGACATGGGTACTCCTGAAAGGATCAAAATCATCAGCGAGGTTCTAAAATGATAATATCCAGAACACCACTACGCATAAGTTTCGCAGGCGGCGGCACCGACCTAGCTGCATTTTACAAACATCAACCCGGTGCAGTTACCAGCACTGCTATAAATAAATACATTTATGTTACGATTAACAAAAAATTCGATAATAGAATCCGTGTGAGTTATTCAAAGACAGAGAATGTAGAGCATGTTGATGAGCTCCATCATGGTTTAGTGCGCGAGGCGATGAAACTTACGGGACTCGATTCCGGCGTGGAGATCACTACGATTGCAGATATCCCTTCACGTGGTACCGGTCTGGGTTCATCCAGCAGTGTCACAGTCGGCCTTCTAAACGCGCTATATGCATACCAAGGAATTATGAAATCACGGCAAACTTTAGCTAAAGAAGCCTGCAAAATCGAAATCGAAATATTAGGTGAACCTATTGGTAAACAGGATCAATATATAGCCGCATACGGCGGTATTCAATATATTCAATTCAATCCCGATGAAAGTGTTTATGTAGACCCGGTAATCTGTTCGTCAAAAACCAAACAAGAATTGGAAAAACATATGCTATTATTTTATACTGGTGTAACTCGAAAAGCAAGGAAAATTCTTACTAAACAAATTAAAAATACTAAAAAAAAGAATAAGAATTTGGTTAAAATAAAGAAGCTATCTGAGATTGTTAGGGATAACATATGTAATAATTATATTAATGAAGTAGGTAAGAATTTACATCAAGGATGGTTATTTAAAAAGGAATTAGCAAGTGGAATTAGTAACCCAATGATCGACGAACTCTATGAAAACGCAAAAAAAGCCGGTGCATTAGGCGGCAAAATTCTGGGTGCTGGCGGTGGCGGGTTCTTGTTGATCTTTTGCAAATCGAAATATCAAAAAAAGGTGAAAAGTGTACTTAAAAAGTTATCTGTTGTGCCGATAAAATTAGAACCCCAAGGAAGTAAAATTATCTATGTGGAAGATAAATATAATCAAATTTAAAATCTTATTTATTTTTATTTTTAATAAATTTTATTATATTGAACAGATGATAATATGACTAAACAAAAAGCGATATTCATAGATCGTGATGGTGTTATTAATTATAATCGCCCCGATTATGTGAAGTCATGGGATGAATTCGAATTCATCCCGGGTGCCAAAGAAGCTATTAAGCGTATTAATGAATCTGATAAACTATTGATTATTATCACTAATCAATCTCCTATTGGTCGTGGGATCTTTACCCCTAATAAACTCGATGAGATACATATTTTAATGCTTGCAGAGCTTAGTGAGTTTGGATGCCATATTGATGCAATTTATTATTGTCCGCATCACCCCGATGATAATTGCGATTGTCGAAAACCCAAACCGGGGTTAATATTACGAGCGGCTAGGGATTTGAATATCGATCTTCGAGAATGCTGGATGATTGGTGATTCGGATAGTGATTTGAAAGCAGGTGCTGCTGCAGGGTGTAAAACTATGAAAGTCTCGGTTAAACAGCCATTAATAAAAATTGTCGATCGGATTTTAAAGTAATTTCTTATTTTATGATTATCACCTATATGCCCGGGGGATAGGTTTAGGTTAAGGCGTGATGGAGATATATAATGCAAAACCCGAGCTGAATTGCCATTAACATCAAATACATATGTATCCACACCGATGTGTTTTCGAATTTTTTATCGGGTATATCGCCATATTTATAGAGTAATAGGACTATATAAATTCCCCATACAACTAGAATGGTCAAGACCATGGCGGACTCGATTAAATAATTTCGCCAGATACCAAGCGGTATTAGAATGAAGGGACTGACAAAAAATGGTGCGGAAAGTACTATAGCTTTTCGTTTACCAAAAACAACGGGTAATGTTCTCATCCCGAATCTTTTATCGCCTTTCATATCGGTGAAATCTTTTGTTGTTACCGCTCCAAATAAATAAATGCTCATGACCAACCCGATAATCCACGGGGTCTGATTAAATGGATCACCAAATATACACCACCCCGCAACAAAACCAAGCATTCCTCTAGCAAATGCTATCGAAATATTGGAAATAAACAATCGTTTTTTAAGCCTAAGAGGAGGTATTGAATAAAAAATCGTAATTAACATAATAGTTAATATTAAAAATAAAAACGCCCCGCTACCAACTGTAGCGGCACGCCATAATGTAACTAAATACACTACCCATGCAACGGTTCTTGCCTCGTTCAATGATAAAATCTTCGATGGTATTGGGCGGTAAGGTTTGTTTATTTTATCGATTTTAAAATCATAAACCTGATTTAAAATATTTGAGCCGGCATTGACCAGAATTAATGCAGTTACCCCAGTAATTAATTCAAGCAATGGAAACTTCCAATAAATAAATGGATATGACCAAGAAAATTCAGGGCCAATAAATACACCATTTACAATCATTCGCTCTGCATACTTAGGTAATGGATCAATAGCAAGTGCCATAATTGCAGCAGCAATACCGCCAATTAATGGTGCTAATAATGTGAATGGTCGGAATAAATCCACAATACCGCGGACCTTTGGTGAATATTTTGTTTTCTTATATGAGTCCTTGGCATAAATCTTTACCATTTCATATTCTCCATAAGAACGTAATATTTGAGTTAGATATTAATTTTTGCTAAAATAAATCTCGGTTGGATTAGGGTTTGAAAAAAAAGTGAATATTTACCAAACTTATTTAAAATTGGAAAAAAAGATTTAAGAAAGATTAAAAATATTATTTTTAACCGGAGTTTACAAAATAGCACTTAGGGACTAACGCAAAATAACTTTTACTTATTATCATTCATTTTCGCTATCTT
>CBFDAW010000294.1:0-4928 GCA_965602865.1 uncultured Thermoplasmata archaeon | reverse complement strand
ATTAGTTATAATTAACTTAAGGGCTCGTATCGCTATATACATGGTTTTTTAACTTATAATTGTTCGGTTTGAAATACGAAATAGTAATAATTAATATTAAAATAATATTATTCCAATTAATTTAAATACTACGACAAGTATAATCTATTTCCGATGACCAGAAGCCAAATCGCTAACTATAATCGGTGCAGAATTCGAATTGATAAATACTCGGTTACCACCTTAATTATTCTTATGATACTAGTTTCAATGGCCCTCCAGGGTATCGGGGAGCTTATACCTCGCCATCCAGATCAAAATAATTCAAATATAAAATATGCTGACAACGATAACGATTATTGCAGCGATTATAGTCCTGATCATGATATTGATAATATTAATGATCGGCCACTCGGTTACGTTTTTCAAAATACACCGCAGGACGTCTCAGGATTGTCCATGGATGTTAATAGAAATGGTGTTGAAGATTTTATAGAATATATGAAACCAATGTATTTTGGGGACGAATATCTAAACGCGATAATAACCCTGACCGAGCCCGCTTCTGATAAACTCGAATTTGAACTCGAGAATTTGGGCTGTAAGATCAATCATGAGTTTACAATTATAGACGGGTTTGGGGTTTCAATTCCGATAAATAATTTACCTCTCGTTGGTTCATTACCTACCGTCGAGATGATTCAAAGCGTACATGTAGTGAATAACCAATTGAGCTACGCAGTGCCACTCGTGAAAGCCAGTCAGGAAATCCTTGAAAACGAAGGATACGAGGGTATTACAGGTGAGGGTGTGACTATCGCCGTTATTGATACTGGTATTGATAATAACCATAACACTTTTGCCAGTAATCGGGTGATTGCATTCAAAGATTATTGGTATGGTAATGATGATCTTGACCCAACTAACGGTATGGACGCACAAGATTATAGTTATCACGGTACAATGTGCGCAAGCTGCGCAGCAGGAAGTGGTTCGTATAAAGGTGTGGCTATAAAATCGAACATCATTAGCGTTGCTGTTTATGATACATACGATATGATCAGAGGTATTGAATGGTGTGTCAATAATCATAATACTGATTTTGATGAAGACGGTGCGCCGGACGGACCGGATATTATCACTATGAGTATGGGCGTCGACGGTACATTCTCCTATCTCGATAGTGCAGCAGGAAATGCAATGGATAATGGTGTAGTATTCGTCACTTCTGCAGGTAATGACGGGCCGGGTTCCGGTACCGTAACCTCACCGGCAACATCAGCAAAAGTAATCGCCGTGGGGTCAACGAATAAATATGATAAAACTATCTCCTCATTTTCATCCCGAGGTCCAGGACCAGGGGGAATTATTAAGCCGGATGTTGTAGCACCGGGTGAGGGACTAATCGTTGCCGTTCCAGGTAACCAATGGGCTATGGGCTCAGGCACTTCGTTCTCTGGCCCGATCGTTGCGGGGGTCGCAGCGTTGATTTTACAGTATGACCCCGAATTAGAACCTAATGAAGTTAAAGATTTACTTATAAATTCTGCCCAAGATCTGGGTGATAAAGGTCCAGATAACACCTATGGATATGGTTTCATTGATACAGTTGCCGCTCTCGACCTGGTATTAAAGGTCAAATCCATCACACCATCTTCCACAAACATCATAGAAGATACCACAGTTACTTTTACGGCTAAATCCTCGGGTACTAATATTAACAAATACGAATGGGATTTTGATGGTGACGGCAAATTTGATCAGAGTACCACTGAGGGTGTTGCTAAATATACCTATACAACAGCTAGGCAAGAGCCTTATGAGGCTGAAGTCAGAATTACAAATGAACGTGGGAAAACCGCGGAAAATTCTGTGGAAATTACGGTGACAAATCGAATACCTATTGCAGATCTGGAAATCGACGAAGAGTTGGTTAATCTTTATGAAGATGAGCCTATTACATTCAACGGCAGCAAAAGCTGGGATACTGATTCGGATATTGGAGATCTTAAATTCAGCTGGAGTTTCGATGATGGGTTAAATTTTACAAATTTTACAAAAGAAGAAATCATAATCACACACTCATTTAACAAATCTGGCGAATATAATATAATTATGAAGGTAAAAGATGATGATAATGATGAAGATGAAAAGTCCACTACGATAACAGTACAAAACTTTAAACCGATAGCGGATGCCGGTGGTAATAAAATCGCATTTGAAGAAGAATTAATAGAATTCTCAGCTCTCAACACTAGTGATACGGTGTCTGATCTACCGTTATTGAACTATACTTGGAGTTTCGGTGATAATACACTAGGGTACGGTATCAATGTAACGCATTCGTACCTGGCGGAGATTGATAACCAAACATTTGAAGTTGTTCTTACCGTAAAAGACGATGATAATAAGGTAGGTAAAGACACGATTTCGGTTGTAATCCGAAACAAACCGCCAGAGGTTAGTGTGGGTACCGATAAATATGGTGATGAGGATGCAATCGTCCAATTTCTGGGCATCGGAAACGATACTGATAACGACAATCATGAGTTGAAGTATAAATGGATATTCGGGGATGGGAATAATACCAAATGGTTAGATAATCCATATACCGAGCATTCCTATACAATGGTCGGTATTTTTCATGCGAAATTATTGGTGAAAGACCCCAAAGGTGCTATTGGTAATGATGAACTCAATGTATCGATTTCCAATATACTTCCAAATGCTGATTTTGAATTTGATAAAAAGACATCCATAGAGGATGAAATAGTAACATTCGATGCTTCAATATCATTTGACACCAAATCTGATATCGAAGCTTTAAATTATATTTGGGATTTTGGTGATGGTGCCATGGGTACCGGGGACGTTGTCAAACATCGATATTATAAGTCATATAAATACTCAATTAAATTAACGGTGAAAGATGATGACGGTGCAACAACATCCATTATAAAGAGGCTGACCGTAGAGAACCAAAAACCTGAGGCAAAGATAATAATCAAAGACGATGAGAATGAATATAGGGTTAATGAGTTAATTCGATTCTATGGAGTTAAATCTACAGATACACCTTCAGATGAGCGTAACTTAACATATCAATGGGATTTTGGCGATGGTACTCATAGTTCTGGAATTAATGCTACACATAAATATACAAAAACCGGTGAATATTCGGTTCGTCTAAGAGTTGTGGATGATGATGGTGATTATGACGAAATAAGAGCCACTATTGTTATAGTTGAATTAGCCGAAGAAGAAGACATTTTCGCAGAACCAACGGTCGAGAATAAGGGTATAATTATCTACGCGGGCATGGCGGTAACTTTTATAATTATGTTCTTAATTTTATTTTCATTGGTGATGACCTATAAGGGTAAAAAAGGTTTAGTTGGTAGATTCCAAGATAAACTTGGTAATCTCAAGAAATCGAGTACTGACGAGGGGGAGATAGATAATAATGGCTGGTCATCAACACAACCAACGGGTATGACACCAGAGCAGGAAGAATTCTTCACAGAATTATATGGTATCCCCCCACAGAAATTTATGCAATATGGTTATTCATATCCACAGCCGCAAATCCCGCCACCGATACCCGAACAACCCATGCCAGGGCAACCCATGCCAGGTCAGCCGATGCACATGAATGTTTCCACACCCATGCAAATGCCTCAGCCACAGGGAATACAACCACCAATGAGTATGCCATCCTTCAAAGCACCGCCGAGGTTACCACCGGCTATTGACAAAACAAAAAAACAGGGTGATTTTATACCTAAGCCAAGAAAGACTCCGAGAACAAGTCCAAGAAATCAAATATATTTATAACAAATGGTAAAAAAAGAAAAGGCTTTATGTAAAGGCAAAATACCGGGGTAATAAAATCGGGAAAGCTCTTGCCTTCGAAATTATTAAAGAAGCTTGTCAGATGGGGTATGAACACATGAGATTAGATACGCATCCTCGGATGAAAGATGCTGAACACATGAAAGCTATCCCAGGAATTAGCATTCGACATGAAATAAAACCCGGTGATATTGGTTACATTATTCATTTACACGGAGACTTATACGCCAAAGAATACGGTTATTACTAACCGAAGAGAAGACCCATGAGATTTGGGGGGCTAGGCTTACTGAACAAAGGTATGAGTTAAAACTGTGATTTCAATAAGTGGATATACCTTCCATCCGTTATAATTTGAGTTCTCAATTTTATCAAAAGATCCTTCAAAATTATAAATAGAATTGCCCGGATAGAGTATTCAAATTGTACCCGATGCTATTGCTGCCACGAGGTGTGCCCTGAAAATTGAGGAATGAGATTACTTACATCCTAACCTATAAATACTTGTGATAAATAAAGATTGGAATAATCATATGCAGAGGTAGCTAAGCCCGGTTTACGGCGCCGGCCTTGAGCATCGGGCCAACATTACCCGGTCATGACAGCCGGTGGTGCTTGTCACCGCGGGAGTTCGAATCTCCTCCTCTGCGTTTTTTTATTTTTATACCCATTCCGTATTATAACAATAAAGAACTGAAGGAATGGGTAATAACAGAGGCGATTTGAGAACTCCCTTAATTTCTAAATGTTAATCGATATATTAAACAGCGAGTGAGCAGGCTAATCCCGAATTTTGGGATGACCGTAAAACTTTTTGTGAGGGATTAGCCAGCGGAACAAGCTGCCAAAAAGTTTACGCGGGAGTTCGAATCTCCTCCTCTGCGTTTTTTTATTTTTATACCCATTCCGTATTATAACAATAAAGAACTGAAGGAATGGGTAATAACAGAGGCGATTTGAGAACTCCCTTAATTTCTAAATGTTAATCGATATATTAAACAGCGAGTGAGCAGGCTAACCCCGAATTTTGGGATGACCGTAAAACTTTTTGTGAGGGGTTAGCCAGCGGAACAAGCTGCCAAAAAGTTTACGCGGGG
>CBFDAW010000293.1:0-4932 GCA_965602865.1 uncultured Thermoplasmata archaeon | reverse complement strand
TTGAGATTATGACTGTTTTGGCAAATTTTGGTATTCTTGGTCAGCCTCAATTATAGATAATTTAAAATATAGGCATGCTATCCCTAGGAAATAATTGAGATGGTAATAAAACCAGTGAGGAGTATTATTGAAACGTAGTTCACGGGCATGGAAAAAACGAGGTAAACAACGCTGGAAATGGCGAAAGAAAAAGATGCGAAGACGAAAACGTAGTGAACGACGACAAAAATCATAGAGCTAATTTTATTTTTTTAATAAATAAAATTTTTTTCTGAAGAACAATAATTTAAATATCATTTTTTATATATATATGTAGCCGCCCCTGTAATGAAAAAATGGGAGTATGGGGTAGCCAGGCAGCCTAGTGGGCTCCAGTTATAGGGTAACATTGAAGTTACGCTACTATAAATCCATTAGGGATGATGACCAACGGGTCTGCTGAAGTTAAGTCCTAGACACTCTCCGGTGTCAATGATGACTAACTGGAGCGATGACCTAGTGTAATGTTCCACGATCATTCTGGTACATTAAAAGAAGATACCCGCCGATCTGGGTTCGAATCCCAGTACTCCCATACTTTTTTTTAATTTCATTATTGATTATTCAAAAAAAAGGAAACCCTAAATTCAAAATATAAAATTAGGATTAAAAGCCAGATCCAAAGAATGTAAATGCAATGTAAATGGCAAGCTCAAAATTTATAAAAGAGGCAAAACGAAAAACTGGAAAGGAACATATCCCCGTAGAGTTCATCGAATGCGGAGGACATATTTATGTCCTTTAAATAGATCTTAAAACCGGATACTCTACCTGTTTTACCATGCTAACAATTTAATTTAATATTTTTCGCCATTCAGTTTAATTTATTCATACCTCAAAACCTCGGCGGGGGCAATTCTAGATGCTAGACTTGAGGGAGGTATAGTAGAAATAAGTGTCATACCCAGAGTAATAAGGATGATAATCGTAATACTAAAACCTGGAATTATAAGTTCATAACCCTGTTCTTGGAATAATTTTACAAATAAGTTTGCGGACACCACAAGACCAAGAATTACACCGATCAATATACCTAATAATGAAATATATGTCGATTCAATTAAAAATGAAACCAATACTTGTCTTCTATTAAAACCAATAGCTCGCATCATACCTATTTGACCTTTACGTTCATTGACAGAGCGTAGAGTAATGATACCTAAACCGGCAATGCCGACTATTAAGCCCAGCCCTAAATAAGCGTTTAAAATATTGAAGAACTGTACATTGGCTTCAATTTGTTGCTCTGCTTCAGCTTGAAAATCGACACTTTGTGCACCATACGCCAAAAACGTTCGCTCCATATCTTGCCGTACCACCAAATTGTCTTTATTATCTTTCAGCTTAAACAATACGGTTCCGATACCGGTTGCATTATATTGCTCCACAAGAAATCGGTCATAAATGAAGATTCCATTTAGCGATTTATCAGGGTCGACAAATGTGACGAATGTATCAATAAAACCGATTATAGTTACATTTCGTTTGCTTCCATCTTTTAAGGTAACCTGCGTGCTTTCACCGAGTTCGAGAGGAAGATAGGGTGGCGGCCCAAAGCCGCCGCCGGCAGTGCTCGAGTCTGCCAATACATATTCCGGGTTCTCTTTCATGGCTGAAAATGCTTTATTTGAATCGCCATCGAATGCTGTTATTAATTTCGAGACTTCAAATCGATTCTGTTCCATAAAATGGTCATCTATACCAACGACCGGATAATCTACTTGGTCGGAATCTAATATTAACGAATATTTATTAAATGTAACATCTGTATTTTTTAAGGCAAAATAATCCTCAACCATATTAACAGAATTCGTGGTTTCGTAAATAACTTGAAAATCTTCAACAGGTTCATCCATCTTAACCATTAGATCAAAACCACCACTGGTTTCATTGATTTGCGCTTCAAGGTTTCCACTAATTATTGCCAATAGAACGGACATAAAGGTGATTATAAATATTACAAGAGAGAACATAGCAATAGTAAGTCCTGTACGAAACTTTGATTCAAGTGAATACGATAGCGCAGTTCTTGAAACTGCCACGCAGCAACCAACTGATCTGAAAATTTTTTCAAAGAATTTGACAACGATTTGCGAATTAACCATTAAAAGTAAAACCATAGCGGTAACCATCAGTATACCCGCCAAGGCGAATGTGAAGAAATCTTCGGAAAGCCCAAAAACCTTGTCCAATGGGACACTCCAGATTATAATTACGAGTATGGCTCCAATTGAAAATGCCCATCGGTCTTTGATAAATCTTCTTAAGAAAAATGGTAGAGACAGAAATAAAATTGAGAAGCCCGAGAATAGATATGTTGCTGAAGCTTCTTCGGAGTCATCGATCTTACCGTTTTCATCATTATCGATACCATCGATTATGGGTGAGATACTAATTAGAATAATAATAATGGCAAATATGAGCATTATTAAACCGATTCTTAACGATTTTTTATCTTTCTTAGACACCGCCGGCTCTGGCAAATTTCTAACCGCTCTGATTATATTAACTTCGCTCACTTTTCTGGTCGCATAATAAATAGTAATAATACTAATAAAAAATCCTAAACAAAATGCAAGAATTAACGATTGAGAAGTAAAAGTAAACGCTCTTAGAATGTCTGCAGAGTTACTGTCAGTAAACGTATTACCAATAGACCAGATGATTAAGTATGCCACTATGATACCAAAAAACGTGCCAATTAGCGCAGCAATCCCAGCATATAAGCTACCTTCGTAAACAAACAGACGTCTCAGTTCGAATTTATTCATCCCAATGGCACGTTCCATACCCATTTCCGACCGTCGCTCCTCACCTAACATAATAAAAATATTTATTATCAGAATTACACTGGCGATAATTGTAAATGATCCAAAGACCAGTAACAAATCAGCAAAGAAAAACCCGCTTTCAAATACTTCGTCATATTCTGCTTTTTTCTCACGAAGTAAAAATAATGAAAATCCTTGATAATTTATATCTGCGGATTCAACCAAATCCTTTACTTCTTTGGTTTTTTCCATACCCGTAATTTCATCACCCAGGTTCGAAATGTGTATTCTATTGATCTTTTCATCCAAAGCCAAAAGCGTCTGTAATTCATTCAAATTCAAATATAATTGAACAGAAGAAAAACCACGCTCTTTTAGATCAAAAACACCAAAAACAGTAAAATTTCCGGTCATGTTAAGATATGTAAGTTTCAAGGTATCCCCGGGATCAGCGTCAAGCTCGGTTGCCAGGTCTTTATTTAGAATTACATTATTACTCGAAATTGAATTTACTTTTTTTCCATTAATATATAAATTACCGAATTCATCATTTTTATCCAAAGTAATACCAGATACTGTAACTCGTGGTTCCACTAGGTTCTTATCAATATTGAGTATGTTGATACTTTTACGCAGTTCAGGTTCCATTCCATCGATCGAATCCGAATCACCAATTTTTGTCACTAGCTCATTATAGATTTCTACGGGAAAATCTAGTGTCTCCTGGCTGCCTGGTATTTGGAAAACATAAACCTCATCAGTTCCCTGTAGATCATCAATTATATGTAGAGATAATAATGTATTGAAACTATCCCCGACGGTGAATGAAGATGATATGATCGCTGTTCCGACCATTAAACCGAATATGATAACAACTGAGCTGCCTTTTTTTCTTAAGAAATTGCGAAAAGCCATTTTGAATAGAACTCTATTTCTGAGGGCTGAGATGATAATCCAAAATAATATTATTAGAAATAGTATAAAAAATATTAGTGCGGTGGATATTTCCATTTGCAACTTCCCCTAATCATTTTTATAAAGTCGTTTATCTGTGTACGCCTCTGGGCAACTGAAATCATAATCCGGATTGCGAATGTCGGACTGAATCTGGCCATCCTTCATTATGATTTTTCGTGGAACATTTTTTCCTACGTTTGGGTCATGAGTAACAATTAAAAATGTAATACCCTCGCAGCGATTTAGATTCATTAATAGATTCATGATTTCTTCACTTGTCTTCGAATCCAAATCACCGGTAGGTTCATCAGCAAAGACGATTGCTGGCGTGTTGGCTAACGCTCGAGCGATGGTGACACGTTGCCGCTGGCCACCAGATAGTTCAGCGGGTTTATGAATTGCCCAATCTTTTAAACCTACGAGTTCGAGCATTTTTTCTGCAGTTTTTCTGGATTCTTTAGGCGATTTTTTCGCTAATAGTAATGGAAGCTCGACATTCTCTATTGCCGTAAGTACTGGTAATAAATTGTAAAATTGGAACACAAAGCCTATATTACGCGCCCGATAGGCTGATTTTTCTATATCGTTTAACTCAGCAATATTTTTATCATCAATTTTTACCACACCCTCTGTGATATCATCCAGACCAGATAGGCAATTAAGAAGAGTAGTTTTACCACATCCAGAGGGCCCCATGACCGCAACCATCTCACCCTGTTGTAATTCTAATGAGATTCCATTCAATGCGGTTACCTTCACCTCCCCAGTGTCGTAGATCTTAACTAAGTTCCTAGTTGAAACTATGGTTTTTTGCATGTTTCTTAATCTATTATTTACTATTTCAAGTTTATTCACTATGGTAGGGAATAAATATAAAATCTAAACGAACTTCCTGGGACTATTAAGATTGATGGATGTTTTATGTTGCCAGGGGTTTTAGGTGTGTGGTAGCCGAAAGTAGGTTAGCATTGCTTAAAAAAGTGTGTGGTGGTAAGATTTGGGATAAAAATAACTTAATTTTATTATGCATTCGTAAAATCAATAATTAAATTTTTATATTAAAACGTCAATGGGGGCAACTGGTGAAAGAAATGCAAGATTATGGACAACCAGGAGGGCCAGTTGGAACACCACCGGTGGGTGGGGCGGTACCGCCACCAAAAAA
>CBFDAW010000292.1:0-4951 GCA_965602865.1 uncultured Thermoplasmata archaeon | reverse complement strand
TCCTACTAAAAATAATGCTTATTCATCTTCAAAAAGTGGAGATTATGATGCATTTATATTAAAATTAAATACTATTGGCTCAGAATTATTATATTCTACTTATATTGGTGGACATGGTAGTGAGATAGGTTATGGGATAATTATCGATTCTATTGGGAATATATATGTCACAGGAAGTACTTCATCTCTAAATTTCCCAACCACTTTTGGCGCTTACAATACCTCTTATAATGATAAAGAAGATATTTTTGTTGTTAAACTAAATGAAAACGGTTCAACCTTACTTTATTCAACCTTTATAGGCGGAAGCAACACGGACATTGGCAGAAACATAGCATTAGATTCAAATGGAAATGTCATTATTTCCGGTGAAACAGCTTCAAATGATTTCCCCACCACGTCCGGTGCCTTTGATGAAGAGTACAACGGCGGCGAGTATGATGTATTCGTCTTAAAACTGAACCTATCGATCCCGCCGTCACCGCCTGTGAACCTCCGTGCAACCCGGGGCGATAGTTTTGTAGATCTAATTTGGTCAACTCCGCAAGACGACGGCGGTGCAGAGATTTTAGGTTATAAGCTCTACCGCAAGCTAAGCGGCGGCAGCTATGAGCTCAGAACAACGCTCGATAATTTACTCGAGTATAACGACACCGGCGTGACAAACGGTGTGACCTATTCCTATAAGCTCAGCGCATTTAACTCGGTTGGCGAAGGATTATTTTCCAACGAGGTAAACGCCACGCCCATGACCATCCCGCAGCCGCCCGTGAGCCTGAACGCAACCTGGGGGGATAGTTATATAGATCTCACCTGGTCGCCGCCCGTGGATGACGGCGGCTCGGCGGTAATAGATTATTTGATCTTCCGGGCGACAAATTCAACCCTGGAAGATGTTACTAATATTGACTATATAGCTGCTGCTTATGAAACATATCGTGATCCAATGGTAACAAACGGTCAAACTTATTATTATTACATAAAAGCGGTAAACATAGTGGGCGAATCAGAGCCGAGCAATGTGGTCAGTGCAACTCCCCTGGGACTGCCCAGATCACCAACGGATCTATTGGCGATCGCCGGGGACAGCTATGTCTATTTATCCTGGGAACCACCAGCATATGACGGCGGTACTGAGATATTCAAGTACCGGATATTCAAGAGTAGAACCACCGGCGGGGAAATCTATTATAATTATGTGAACGGCACTTACCTGTTCTTCAACGATACTTTAGTTACCAATGGCGAGAAATATTATTACTATATCACCGGTGTGAACATCGTCGGTGAATCTACCAGAACCCATGAAGTCAATGCAGTTCCACTTGGTCTACCCACGCCACCCAGAGAACCGAAAATAATGGCGGGCGACCTGTTTGTTAATGTATCCTGGCATCCGCCGGAGGATGACGGCGGTACGGAGATTTTAGAGTTTAAGATTTACCGGGGTAATGAATCCGGCAATAAAATTAGTATTGGTACTGTGGATAAAAATACTTTATACTTCATTGATACATCGGTCACCAATGGAATACGATATTATTACAATATAACAGCATTAAACATAGTGGGCGAATCACGACCGTCAATCGAATTAAATGCAACGCCATTTGCCCTTCCGGAAGAACCGCAAAACCTGAATGCCACCGCCGGTGATAGGTATGTTAATCTAACCTGGGAAGCACCGGCGGATTCCGGCGGGGCGGAAATAACAGAGTATAAGATCTACCGAGGCACTGCACCTGGTGGTGAAATATTTCTTATTTCTTTAGACGCTAATACAACATCATACTCGGATACCTATGTTATGTACGATCAAAAATATTTCTATTATGTTACCGCCGTCACCGAGGTGGGCGAGAGTGAACTCGTTAATGAGATCAATGCCACGGTGAAGAAAATAAGCAAACCGGTAGATAATAATAAAACCAACCAGACTGGTTCGGATAATACATTATTGGTCGCCGGGGTTGTGGTAATAATAATTGTAATTATTTTGGTGGTTCTTGCATTATTATTGATTAAAAAGAAGAAAGCCAAGCCAGTACCTTCCTCACAGCATGTAACACCGATGGCAACTTCTACGATTTCTGATCAGCAGATGACCCGGCGCGTAACATCTGCAACCTCGGATCTATCAATGCCAAGAGTAGGGAATGGGGATAAAGAAATTTCTAATGACCAAAATTATAATTTATAGCAGTAATATCCGCCTAGATAATATTGGATTCAATTTATATAATCCTAGAAAACTTAAAAATTTTAAAAAATCCACCATATGATACGGAAATATTATTTAACAAATCATCTATTCACTTAACTTTGGGGCAATAAAAAATGAAAAATAAAATTATGATCTTAGTAATATTTATTATCCTAATTAGTCCGTTATATTGTAAGAGTATAGCGGGAATGGATGAGAATTCAGAGAAAATAAAAGAGCGATCAATTAATCCATTGCATGAGCTCTCTAAAAAACAATTTGCCAATAAAGGATGATATTATGAATTTAGAAAAAGCAATAAAAACAGCTATCGATTATGAGACAAACGTTAGAAATATTTACCAAGAAGCCAAATTAGCTGTGACTGATCCGGTAGGTAAACGTGTTTTTAATATTTTAAAAAAAGAAGAACAGTATCATTTGGATTATCTGGAGAAGAGATTAGAAGAATGGCAATCTACTGGCAGAATAACTGTCGAAGGTTTAAAAACGGCGGTTCCAACACAAGAACTAATCGAAATGGAGGTTGCCAAACTTAAAACCAAACTCGAGCCGGGCAAGGTTGATAAGAAATATACTGATACAGAACTTCAGATGCTAAAACGTGCTCTTGAACTTGAAATTGAAACGAGCGAATTTTACAAAAAAATGGTGCTGGAATTACCCGATGCCGACCGAGTGCTATTTAAACGGTTCGTAGAGATAGAAGAAGGTCATAAACTCATAGTCCAGGCGGAAATTGATTCGGTGACCGGGATGGGATTTTGGTTTGATATGCCGGAGTTTGATTTAGCTGGTGGCTAACCGGAGATATTCTATCGTTGGATTTTATGAGGAAAAAATATTAAGATTTTTTATTAAACTCATCCAAAAACTTTTCATGTTGGCTGCAAAATTCCGGGTCTGTTAATTGTGCCTGTAATAATTCCTCCTGCCAATGTGCATTGTACAATCTACAACCGGGTTCTTTACAAAATGGCTCACCGACCAAATGGTAGAATATAACCTGCATAACATAACCTTTTAAAACTTCAGTAAGTTTCTGATCATCATATTTTAAATATTTTTTCTTGAGCTCTTTCGGTATGAAATCCTCCACCGTGGCTAAGTTTTGCCGAAGTAAACCATGCTTGATTTTGTAATATTCTTTAGGTTTAGCGGGTGCGTCTACGATACCAGTTGTGGAGATTATTGATGGATATCCACAGAGTATAACCCGTGCATGATAACGACGATCATTTTCATCAAATGTTCCGAACAGCCGGGGGGTAAATATAATGTGGCAGATGCTTTGAGCGAGCTCCGATTCCGGCAATGATTCTTGGAATACGTCATGCAATCTATACCCATCATAGAATATGCCAAAAACACTCTTGGAAGGCTCACGTAAAAGTCTCTCTTCGAATGAAATCTCACCGCTCAACGGTGATATTGTTTTTTTCGGATCGTTTAAATCTCTAATCTTAGTGTTCACCAGGTTCAAAGCTAACTTGGATACCGTTTCCGATTGTATATCTCGTTCATCAGAATTAACCTTAGTATGTTCAAGGCGTAGGTGATAAGTAAAAAACTCATCGCGAAGTTGAATATCAATATTAGATAGTTTATACTTCAGGTAATCCCCGAGCTCTTCCAAGCTTAGGTTAGATGTTGATGGGTCGTCGTACAAAAATACCTTTGAAAGTTGTGTCAATTTTTCATTTTTCTTTTTGCAGCAATTCATAAGCTATCTCGGCTCCACGCCTACCCGATAACAGCATTGAGCTAAAAGTCGGACCCATTCGGGGCAGACCATATGTAGTGGACACCGCCATACCAGTTGCTAATAATCCGGGATGAACTTCCCCGGTATGCTCTACCACGAGATTCTCCGAACGCTCGACCCACATCGGGCCAAACCCCGGTATCTCAAGTATCTTACGTTCCACCAATTTATTGACCACACATGCATCATGCCCCGTTGAATCAATAACCAATTTACTTTCCAATGCCACCGGGTCTACACACGTAATTTCTCTTGGCATTGCCGAAACCGGTGTCCAGTTTATCACCACACCACTTACGCGGTTATTCTCTCGTATCACCACATCGTCAAATGAGGTCATATTTATAATATTAGCACCTGCAGCACATGCTTCAGAGATTAATTTCGAACACGCATGTGGACCAAGAGCGACATAAAGGTTCTCGCTAAACTGTTTGTATGGAATCCCCAGCTCATCAAGTATCTTTTGACCGGGTGCACGGATCGTTATGGTGTTCATAAGGTATCCACCAACCCAAAAACCGCCACCAAGATAATTATTCCGCTCCACGATCAATACCTTAACTTTCTTTAGCGCCAGTTCACGGGCTGCCATTAACCCGCTGGGACCGCCACCGATTATGATCACATCCAAATCCGAATAATTACTGAAACTTCGAGCAAATTCGGTTATGATGGCATTTGTAATCTGGTTTTCTGAAGCATATTCTAACTTAGTATTTGAATCTAACAAAGGTTGTCCTCCCGTAAAATTATATTCCAAGGATATTATCAGCATTACTGAATGAGTAGTATTTAGTTGTTATGGTTAAAATTTCGGTATTATATTAATATTTTTAAATAGATTACGGTCCTCATCCAATTAAAGTAAATTTTCATGAGCATTTTACTTACGAACGGAAAAAGGCTTTATTACCCGAATTTCGGAGTTTAAATAGTCTATAGTTTTCGATATTATCTTA
>CBFDAW010000291.1:0-4956 GCA_965602865.1 uncultured Thermoplasmata archaeon | reverse complement strand
CCTCTGCGATTAATGTCACTGCATCTGGGGCGAGCATATCGGGGTTTAATATTTCTGTCTCCGGAGATTATACGTTTGGAGTTCGAATGAACTCCAGCTCATCATTAAATTCAAATATCTCAAACAATTATATAACCGCTACCGGTAAGTATGGTTATGGAATTTTTCTGTACCAAACCTCAAAGAACAATCTTTTTAATAACACAATAAATACATCTGGTGTGTATGGACATGGTATGTATTTTGAAAGATCCTCGAATAATAATTTAACGGGCAACACAATTAATACGAAAATGTATTCGATGGCCGGAATCTGGTTATATGACTCTTCGAATAATAATAATCTAAGTGGAAATAGAATTTATACTACAAGATCCCGTGGGTATGGTATTTATCTATACAATTCATCGAATAATGATCTATTGGGTAATACTATAAATACAACCGATACTCAAGGGCATGGAATTTATCTCAATTCAAATTCTAATCATAATAATTTGACGGGCAATAATATTAACATCTCTGGGCAAAATGCTTTTGGTATTTTTATAACATCTGATTCGGATAATAATACTCTTCTAAAAAACCAAATTAACTGCTCTAATGATAATGAATATGGCATTGACATTTATAAATCTTATAATAATAGAGTAACAGATGTCACAATTAATATAACCGGTCAGAATGGCTATGGCATTTATTTGCAGGCTGCTTCCGGCACCAATCTGACAAATATCACGATCAATATGCCAATACAAAGTGGGCAAAGTATTTATTTATATTCTTCTTGGAATATCAATGTAACAAATAACATCATAAATGGTAGTGGCATTAGCATGTATTCTTCTTCAAATATCCATTTTATAAACAATACAATAATAGCATCTGAGGATGGTATCTCTCTATCTTACACTAAATTGATAACTCTTTCCGGCAATAATATGACCAATTGCTCGGTTAATATTAATGGTGATTTGTTAGAGTATTGGAATACTCATACGATAGATCCTACAAACACTATCAACTCAAAACCCATTTATTATTATAAGAACACCACGGGAGAGACTGCGCCTCCAAATACCAGTGAAGTGATCATCGCTAATTGCACATATATGAATGTATCTCACCAAGATTTCATCGAAGGAGGAATTTTTTCAGCGTATTCCAATCATTTGGTTATAGAGAATAACACACTTGGATTTCAAGGTATACAAATTCGATATTCTAATTATACAGATATAATCAATAATAAAAATACTATAGCGGGCATACAACTATATGCTTCTGAGAATAACAACGTGGCGGGGAACACTATTAATACATCAATTGATTGGATGAATGGGATTACATTATATGATTCACCGGATAATAATATTACAGACAATACTCTTAATACCGTTGGCATAGGTGTTCTCCTAAATTGGGGATCCGATAATAATAATATAACGGATAATACCATAATAACAAAAGGAACGAATGGATTAGGGATTCATATCTTTGAATCTTCGAATAATGATGTAATGGATAACACGATAAAAATTAACGACGATTATGGATACGGTATTTACTTACAACAATTCTCGGATAATAATAATTTAACTGGTAATGAAATAGATGTTCTTGGAAGGTATACGCCCGGCATTTTGTTATATTCTACTTCAAATAACAACCTAACAGATAACATAATAAATACGTCGGGTCCCTTGGGTCGTGGGATTTCTCTAGAATATTCTACAGATAGCATCTTATTATACAACCACATACAAACATATGATGAAGAAGGAGATGGTATCTATCTACAATATTCTTCGAGAAATAATATTACAGGTAATATAATAAACACTTACGGTCTGAGTGCATATGGTGCCTGGATATATCGATATTCGAATAATAATACTCTTTTAAATAACCACATAAATACTACCCGTAATTTTGCCGCTGGCATTTGCTCATATCTAGCTTCGAATGATAACATTTACGAAGGTAATGTTATAGTAACCCAAGGCACGGGTTCACCGGGGATTGCAATTAACGATTCACTGAATAATTTGGTAATAAATTGCAACTCCACCACATTAGGTCCGACGGCGCATGGGTTTTATTTGGACAGTCATTCTGTTACTATTATTAATTCAACTTTATCCACAACCGCCTCAGTAGGTAGTTACGGTATCATGCCGATTAATAATGGAGAAATAACCGCAATAAATTGCAGTTTTAATACAGTACAATTACTAAACACTAATGGCGGTATGCTAAAGGTTAAGAATTATCTGGCGATCCAGGCATTTGACGAAGACGGAGCCACTTCATTGGAAAATGCAGATATTGAGGTGAAAGATAACGGCATCCGGATCTATGCGAGTTTAGGGTATGGTGGAACCCAGCAGAAGACCGATACAAATGGCAAGGTAGAAAATATATTAGTAACCGACCGCTGGTATTCGTATAGTAATACGGAGGCCGAGAATGCTACGACGGTTTCTGTGAAAAAGATTGAAGGCCTAAATTGGGAGGAAGTACGGCCGGAGGTTGACATGAGTACATCACACACCGAGATCTTCATTCTTTATGCGAATTATCTACCATCCATCCCAACCGGCTTAGAAATCAACCGAGTTGCGGGAATTAATTCGCTCAATATATCTTGGGACCATAACCCAAATACAATCAATTATGCAGTTTACACAAATAAATCGGGTCAATGGGACTTCTTGATCAATATAACGCATCCTCAAACCTGGACCGTGGATGAGAACTTAAAGGATGAAACCCGGTACTACTATAAAATAAAAGCATGGGGCAACTTGGGTTTCTCGTCTGGGCATTCCTCGGCGGTCAGCTATTATCTTACCGACATTACCCCACCTGAAATACCATCGGGAATCAACATTTCACCTGTACTCGGCGACGACGCCCTTAATATATCTTGGAATTTAACTCAATACGACACGGTGAACTATAATATCTGGTGGGAGGAGCCCGCCAATGGATCTTGGGTAGAACTGGGTAATGTTTCATACCCGAATAACCATTTCATTTTCACCAATGAGAGCCTGATAAACGGATCCACATATTATTTTAAAATCCGAGGGTGGGACAAAGTTTCGTTGTCTTCAGCATTTTCTTCTTTGGAAAGCGGTGTGCACAGGGATTACTTGACACCCAACGCACCCTCGAACCTTAATGCTAAAACTTTATCCAAGGCGGTTATGACACTTAGTTGGGATGCAAGCCCGGATATGGATGTAATTGGCTACCGCATTTATATGAATCAATCCAACACCAGCTCTGGCGGACCATATAAATTATTAGCTTCGGTTAACACACTGATGCATCAATTGACCGAGCTTTCGGAGAACACGACTTATTACTTCGTAGTAACCGCTATTGATGAGGCGAATAATCCGTCATCGTTCTCGAATATAGCATGGAATACCACGTACGCCTCAGCTAAAAGACCAAGAGTCATTCTAACAGTCCCTGCTAATAACAGTATAAATGTTTCCATTGATAACCCGGTAACTATTTTATTCAATATACCCATGGTCACGACGAGCGTTGAGAGACTTCTCAGCATTTCACCCACTGTAGAATATAATCTTCTCTGGACAGAGAACTATACCTTGCTGCATATTAATTTCATTAATAACCTCAGCTATGACACGGCTTATATTACCAAGCTTGGTGATGCAAAGGCAACCACTGGCGGTATCCTCGAAGACGCACCGTTTATACTCTTTTTCAAAACGAAGATGGAGCCGATAATCCAGAGTATAACCATTAAATCTCCTTTGGCAAATACCGAAGTGAAGCCAAAGGAAGTAATAACGGTTTTTGGAATATCCTCTGGTTTTACCGAGGGCACCGAGGTTAAGGTGACCTTAGGTAAAATAATGGAAACTTGTACAATTGATGCCGATGGAAATTGGTCCACGATCATAAAAGCACCTGACGCCGCGGGTAGATATCTGATAACTGCTGATTTAGGGAACAAAAATGATTCCGTGCCCATAACAGTTTTGGAAGAATTTGAACCTGATGATGACACAACAGATGAGAATGGTAACTTTAAGATCTTTGGTCTAGGGTCGATCTGGGGTCTGGTTTTATTGTTATTAATTAGTACTATAATTATAATTGTCATTATTGCATTAGTCCTAAGAAAAAAAAGACCTGGAGCTGCAGAGATAGGCCAAGATGACGAACAGAAGTATGAAGAAGGGCATGGGCAAAAGGAATTCGAAGACGAAGATGAACTGCTCGAAGAAGAAGACCAAGAGCGAAAGAAAGAGGAAATTCACTTTAAAGCACCGGGTGACCAGCTAGGAATAGAGATTCCGGAAGATGAGTTTGGTGACGAGGAAGCGTGGGAGTCCGATGAATTAATCGATGAAGAAGAGCTGGATAAGATCGATATTCCCGAAGCCGATGAAGAGTGGGATGAAGTGGAATGGGGAGAGGAAGAATAAGGTAAGCGAAGTTGGTTTATGGTTATCGGAATTTTCATACAATTTGTATTAAATTCTATTCCCATACACTATTTTATTTAATCTATAAGAATTTCAAATCAAGATCCAAAAGCAAGTGCGAGCAATATCCCGCGAACCCAAATAACCCGATTATCCCCGCTGCGGTGGGTGACATTTTAAAGATCAATAGCTCCACGCCGACCCAGATCAAGAAATAAATACATGCTGCAGAGATCGAATGTAGTTTACCATGATGTTTAAACGGAAATACTAAACCCGCAAGAAAGGGTATTACTAAGAATCCAACCATCAAAATTAGTATCAGATTCAGATCGATTTTTAAAGGCTCAATGTAATTCAAATAAATATATGAGATAATAATAAATAGCCCCAGCATCGGACCTAATGCATACCGAATGCGTGTCCTACGATAATCAAAGTCAGGCAGCACCGAGGCTAACATGCAAACAAAGATGCAGTGCAT
>CBFDAW010000290.1:0-4965 GCA_965602865.1 uncultured Thermoplasmata archaeon | reverse complement strand
GAAGTTAGCCCAGTAATAGCTTGCCATGGACTCCAAGTATCACCGTTATTTATAGATACCGAATGCATTACTGTTTTTCCATCCACCTTACCGCCGCCAATGTCCGTGATGTTCACACCAACGACTACATCTGTGGTGGTTTGCCAGATTTGATTATCGGGAATGTGATTTGAAAATGTTACATTATCGGCATCAATCCTAAGTGTTAATGATTCCTCGGTTTTATCGCAATCCGGAGGTATACCAGATATGCAAATCGAATATGTATTCCCATCCAGATCCGTTTCCGAATGTGCAACAGTTTCCATAAATAATTCCTCACCTTGTGCAGGCGAACTTGTAAATAAATTCCCGTAATCGTCTTCTATCGTGATATTAAAGACTTCATCCGGTGGAAACACGTCCATTGTATTTTCATAAACAGGCGTTACCCCTGTCCAATTAAGTCTTTCACCACCGCGAACAAGATCGTCATTATATAACATTTGATTATCTCCACCGCTAACAATTAATGAACCATTAAATACCAGATCGTTCTCCACACGATAGAAATTTGATCTATTGAACCATGCTGGTGATAGTGTTTTACTCGTTGCATATGCCTGTATTCTATGAAAATTCTCATCAGGATAATTCCAGTTAAAGATTACATTAAATTCTATGGTCCATAAATAACCGTTAGTATATGCTCTACTGGATTGTTCAAGAGTGATATAATCATTAGGATCGAAACTCTTTGACAATTTCCCTGTCAAAGATACCCATAAAAGCTGGATTTTGGTCCCAAGAGGATCTAAAGTTAATAAGACGCTGGTTAAATCTGTAATGTTAGCCGTGTCAATTACGTTTACCCTAAATGTATACTGGCATAATTTAGAGTAGATAACTTTTGTTGGTGTTATATTCATTAGTAATGATACTGAGGTAATATTGATGAATGGTTGGATAGAGAATTTGAGTGCAAAAACATCTTTCCAATTATTATGTATTGTATCATTTGCTCCAGGTGTAGTTGGGAAATCTGTTGATTGTGTGTCTCCTGTTATATAAATATTTCCAAATAAATCTACTACAATAGAATTACCATTATCAACTTCCGTTCCACCAATATATGTAGAATATAAAAGCGTTGAGCCATCTGGTAAAAGTTCGGTCAAGAATACATCCGTAGAATTAATAGAATTGTCAAATGCGTCTAGGGTCGTGGGAAAATTCGAAGATTTAGTATAACCTGTTATGTAAATATTTCCTAGCAGATCCACATCAATACCATAACCGACATCATCACCACTATCACCTAAAAATGTAGAAAAAATAAGATCAGAGCCGTCTTGTTTAAGCTTGACTATAAACACATCTCGACCACCATTATATGATTCGTCAAATGCACCTGTTGTATTTGGAAAATCTGACGATTGTGTATATCCTATCACAATCGCGCATCCACTCGAATTTAAAACAACATCATAACCGTAATCATAACCACTTCCACCGATAAATGTAGAAAATTTAAGCGATGCCCCAGTTTGATTTAGCTTGAGAACAAAGCAATCATAACCACCGTTATATATGGTATCGTAGGCTTCAGTTGTATTAGGAAAGGTAGATGATAATGTGGTTCCCGTAACAAATGCATTGCCTTGGGAATCGATCGTTATATCATATCCGAAATCATTCCCAATTGCGCCTATAAATGTAGAATAAATAAGCGTTTGTCCTGTTTGGTTGAGCTTGAATACGAAAATATCGTTACCACCATTATGTAATGTGTCATACGCACCAGCAGTGAAGGGAAAATCAGATGAACTTGTATACCCAGTTACAAATGCATTACCGTTTGAATCTACTTTAATACTCTGACCTATATCTTCCCCAGCACTCCCATGAACATACGTTGAGTATAGAAGATTAGACCCTGTTGAGTTGAGCTTAAACACGAACACATCCCAAAAACTGCATCCTATCGTATCGTATGCACCCGGGGTAGTTGGAAAACCTGATGACTTTGTACTTCCTGTTACGTATGCGTTACCTGTCGAATCTACTGCAATATCATAGCCTTGATCAAAACGCCCGCTACCTACAAAAGTTGAGTATATGACCTGTGAACCATTGTAGTTAAGTTTGACCACAAAAACATCGTCCGATCCCCAATTAAACGATGTATCGTACGCACCAGTTGTTGTAGGAAAATTTGATGATTTTGTTAATCCTGTAATATATGAATTTCCAGCGGTATCAACTGCAATGCCATAGCCAATATCAATTGAACTTCCACCAATATAAGTAGAATATTGTAATGCTGGGTCAATCACTACTACTTTCGAAACATCATAATCATCTAATATTTCAAAACCATATTCTAGATCATCCAATTTTGTAAATTTACCATTAATTCTGTTCCGTACACCTTCATAATTTTGATAAATGAAAAGTTCACCATCTAGAATATCTTCGACTGAGGTTTTAATTATCAAAGTGCCTAGCTTATCGATCTCCAGACCCTCAGCGCCTTTGTATCTTAACCTTATTTGAGTCGCATCTGCCCCGGGATGAATAATGAAATCATATTTCAGACTTTTTCCATTTGTGTAATACCGTAGGTCGATGCCATAGTAGAGTTCTTCATAATATATTTCTCGATAATTCGGTACCTCAGTGCACCACTTCGATGAATTGTTACCGTAGAAGAAATTACTATTCCAACTCAACCGTTCTCTCCCCTCTGGTCTCACTTGATTCGCACCCATGAACTCCTGTTTTAGAATGACTCGTTTATATTCACTTGTTTCCTGTCTCCAGTCTTCAGTTGGAAGTCTTGACTCTTGACTGTGAACTGTGAACTGTTGATTATTGATAGATAATTTTTCTTTGATTTTGAACCACACACCATCATCAGTAAACCATACACACCCACCTTGTTCGTAAAACCTAACTTCATCGTTATCCAGTTGTCCCCGGTTTTCGGTGAAGGGTAGCGGAGTATTTGCTAACAATTTATTTACATCTTCATTAAAAGGGTTTAAAGGCTGAGGAAGCTCATTTTGGGGACAATTGAGGCATGTGGCATTTTCTAAAAATAAATCACCCGTTTTATCCTCCACCGAAATATATGCAGACAATAAGATAAATGCAATAAATAATACAAATAATTTAGTTCGCATAAATATTCCTTAATATTGATATAGATAATAATATCAAGGTTCGGTATATAAATACATATTTGTACAGTTTTTTAATTGATTTTTAAATCTTCCGATATTATTTATTCTATTACATTAATTTTAATCTGTTTAAATTTATAAATTTTTCATTTTTATAGACTTCTAAGGTTTAGTAATAGTCATAGCCCTAAACATAAGAAATTAAGCATTTTAATACTAACCTAATATATTACGAGAAATTCTTCGTTTTATCATAAATCCAAATGATAATAATATTAACCCAATTATTATAAAAATTATTGAGATTAACAAATAATTATTTTCTTTTAAAACTCTTATAGCTGTAGGTAAATTCATATCATCTATTTCAATTTCTACCATAATGGAATCACCTTTATTTCCAATATTTTCTCCACTTAAAAAACGATTATCAGATCCCTCAAAACCATATAAATACCCGGTACCAATAGGATTATTCTCTTTTACATTTAAAATACCTTTAACTATTATTGTATCGCCTTTTTTTCGTATTGTTAAATTATACCATTCATCAAAGTCGGAAGGGTTTTTTATATTCTCATTTTGATTTGACATTTCAGATGATAACATGGAGATACCAATAACAATTATAATTACTCCAATGATTACTAATACTATAAATAGCTTAATATTTAGTTTCTTTTGCTGGTTTTTTGAATTATTATTCCCTTGCAGCATTATAACCCCACATTTTAAGACATGTTCTATAAGGAACAAGGGAAATGAATAAAAGTCTACATTTCGCCAAGATATTTATTTTATAATTTGTATTTAATGGCACATTGATGAATTTTTCAGATCATTTTTTCAGTTTTTCAATCGATTTAATACAAAATAAACCGTTGATTATTTTTTATAAAAAAAAATAAAAAAAGGTTGGGGTTTAAATATAACATCCTGCGGTTAGGTGGAACTCATCAAGCTTTATGTAGTTTGGACCGAGATTTTCAATCACAATAAAATGTTGATTACCGGTCCACCACTGGACATCCCAGGTGGGTTCATCTCCTTGTCCATAATTCAAATGAAAATCTATGGGTATAGTCGGATTATCACCATCATGAACTGTTTCATCAGGCACTTGCATTCTGCTCCAAATCCAACCTTGGTACATAAAACGACCATCGACTTCTATCATAATTTCTGTTGGTGCAGCTGGACCATATTGGGAGATATTATCAGTTGTTATAAGAACTAGAGCCATATGATAAGGTCCCCAATTAACCTCAGGGTAGTTCACGAATCCCCCTGGAAGTGGAATTCGTGGATTTGGTGGTACATTTAGTGTCCAACTAACAGCACCGTTCGGTTGGAGATCTACACCATTATAATTCCCACCTCCAAGCCAATCCTGGAATCTAGCATCTAACATTAGATATGCATTTGGACCAAATCCTTGTGCATACTCGGCATCTATCTGGTAACAATTAAAATCTTCCGTGAATGGCAACCAGCGATTTACTCCAGATGAATTATAATTTGAAAAACCTAGTCCTAATGTTGATGTTGATATTGCCAGTAATACCGTAAAAAGAGTTCCTATTACTTCCACCCAAATATTTGGGATATGAGACCCTTGCGGATCTTGTCATCGCGCCCTTTATAGCGCTCGGTATTTATTTTCAAGTCTTAATTAATTTTTAACTAAATAAAGAGTTCTTCATGATATTGAAGAAAGTTTTAAATAGTTGAATAATAAATTTGATAATTGGTAATTGAATTAACATATTAGTTATAAAAATCGAGAATTAAAAAGTCAATT
>CBFDAW010000289.1:0-4979 GCA_965602865.1 uncultured Thermoplasmata archaeon | reverse complement strand
GGGTCAGGATTTAGTTTTAAATGATATTGGCGAGGTATATATTACAGGCAATACCGAATCGATGGATTTTCCAAATACCACAATGGCAAATGATACAACACATAATGGCGATGATGATGCATTTATACTAAGGTTTGCTTTGATTCCAAACAATATCCCAATTGCTCTCGATTTAAATGTATCCAAACCTCAAGTAAAAAGAACCTATCCCGTTTATTTATTCTCAAATGCTAAAGATCAAGAGGACTTTGAATTTAACTTAACCCCGATTTTCGAGTACAGAGACCCAAACGAGCAGAGCTGGAACAATACTAATTTCTCTAATCTTCAATATAATATCTCATGTTGGGAGGTAACCTTCACACCCTTAAAAAATGCCACATTAGGATTATACGATTTTAGAGCTAGATACAATGATACTTTAAAAACATTCAGTAATTATGTATATATTAATGATTCATTGATGGTATTAAATAACTTTCCACAAATCGAAAATTTATCGCTTTCTAATTATTCAGCTATACGCGGTGATGTTCTATTTGTGTGGATAAATGCAAGTGATATCGAAGAATCTGAAAACAATCTTACTATCGAACTAGAATATCGCGATGCTACAGAACAATCCTGGGAAACAACATACCTCGGTACTCCAAATTATTTGAATAGTAGCTGGGAATATATATTTTCACTACCCCTAGATGCACCAATAAAATATTATGATTTCCGAGTTCGATGCAATGATCGTCATGGCAATTACAGTGCTTGGCAGTATTTCAATGATACATTATACGTTTATGATGTTAAACCAAACGTAATTAATATGATAATTTCAGAAAACAGCATATATCGCATCGAAACGGTTTTTTTATATGTAAATGGCGTCGATTATGAAACTCCTGAAGATATACTAAATTTTCATGCACAATACAAAGCCGATAACGGTGGTGAGTGGACTAACCTAGCTGGAGAATATCTGAATTCTTCATGGGAAGCAAGTTTTATTTCTAAAAAAGAATCAATACTAGGAGATTATGATTTTCGTGCAAGATTCGAAGATGATCTAAGCACATCTAGTGATTGGGCATATCTAAATGATTCATTAGAGGTCCTGAATAATCTACCATCTATTTCCTATGATCTGGATAACATCCATGTCGGTATCCAACCATTGCTCATAGGCTTAACTCAATATGAAAATGACATTGAAGATGGTGATAGAAACCTAACCTGGAGCATAGATGAAACTGTAGTCTATACCTATATCGAATCGGCAACAATAACCGATCTAATTAATGATACACTAAAAATTGTACCCGCTAAAAATATATCCGGATCTGAAGATATTGAATTAACACTGATGGATAAAGATAGTGGAACTGCAATTAAACACGATATTACGATTATTGTAGATAGCCGGATCACTGATCTTACCCCAAAAGTAACTTTGAAATCTCCTATGCATAATTGGATAATAAATACCCTAACCCCGACACTAGAATGGAAACTAGATTATTCTGGCATTGAGAAAATCACATTCACAATATTTATTGATAGGAATCCTGAGCCGATAACAGCAATAAAATCTAGCTATACCGCAACTTCATACACATTGGAAAACGAGTTGGAAGAAGGAAAGACCTATTATTGGAAGGTAATCCCTTTAAATGGAATCTGTTTATCAGAGCCGTTCAATTTTACGGTGAACCTGCATTTCCAACCATACTATGAATTAAATATTACTGCCGATAAGAATTATATCGAGATTGAACAGGGCAGTACAGGAAATATCATTTTAACGGTAGAAAATAGAGGAAATTTGCATGAGGACTGTTCATTAGAGTTCAGGTCTGATTCCTTTTTGCAAAAGGATATTCAAATAATGGAGACTAACTTTCTTGTCAATCCCGGTTTGAATAAAAGTATCGAGGTTACTATTAATGTCCTGGAGGATATGAAAATCAATATCTATTCGATTAAATTTATTGCTAAAAGTTATAAATGTATTGACGAGATAGTAACCAATATTGAAGTTATTAAAAAAAGCGGTGAAAAACCAAGTTGGGATGTTAAGATAAATATATCAGCATCATCC
This sequence comes from uncultured Thermoplasmata archaeon, assembly GCA_965602865.1. Taxonomy (GTDB): domain Archaea; phylum Thermoplasmatota; class Penumbrarchaeia; order JAEHCK01; family JAEHCK01; genus CBFDAW01. The sequence continues at coordinate 2,887 of CBFDAW010000289.1, read as the reverse complement.
GTTGGAATTGAGCAGGGACAATCTGAAGATATAATATTAACTATAATTAATGAAGGTAATATACAAGACAATTATACAATTTATTTTGAATCTGATGATTTTGATATCTCCGATTTAACATTTACAACAGACACCCTGTCATTAGAACCTAGTTCTAACGGTAAGATCACGGTCACTATTATAGTTCCTGAAAATCTTCAACCAGGTGAATATACGATTAAATTTATTGTGAAAAGTGACTCAGTATCAGACGAAACATATTTGACAGTTAATGTGGATAAAAAAGTCGAGCCTGCAAAATCAGATGATGATGAAGAAGACAATATTATCCTGTATGCAAGCATTGGAATTATTGTGATAATTATTGTTATTGTATCGATTCTATTATTCTTCGTTGTCATAAAGAAGAAATCACAAAAAGAAAAGACAGTTGAGGAGGAAGCTCCAATATCAAAGCCACCGCCATCGGAACAACCAACTGAACTTTACAAAATGCCCATACAATCCGAACTTCAAACTCAACAACCTCAACAAGATCTCTGCACTACCTGCGGGCAACAAAAAACCTACATACAACAAAACAACCGATATTATTGTTATCAGTGCAAAAAATACGAGTGATTATAACTCCTTGACCAATCATCAGATATTCTGCCCAGACTCTCGACTCTATGGACTCTCTGGAGGACCGGGGTTGGCGCAGGGGTAGAAAGCCAACTCAGCAAAAATATAGCTTTAGGGAAATCCAAAATACCAAACTCGAAAGTTAAATTATTTTTTGGACCAATAATTAAAAATTAACAACGGGTTAGATCCTCCATTTATTATTTTTCCATTATCATGCCAAAATTGTGCGAAGAACCAGGAGAACTTAAGTTAGCGCCCATGCCCCAAAGGACCGCGCAATACATACCAAAGTGTTTTTATATCATGAGGGTGATATATTATACATGTAGGGGGTATCTACATGTGGGCAAGGCTAATATTTAATTTTTCTATATTTTTAATGCAAGATAATAAGAAGAGAGTAAATGGCAATCAACCGGCTTCGCAAGCACAACCTTTAGTAACTGCACCAAATACTAATCCAGCACAAAATAACCCAACAACGCCTCAAACCAATCTACCACAGCAACCGCAAGAACAACCAACACCCCCAACTCCAACACAGCTGCAGCAACCACCAGTACAACAACAACCCCCAACTCAAGCACCACAGCAACCACAAGTCCAGCCGCAACAGCCGCAGCAACCACCAGTAATACAACCACCCCCAACTCCACCACAAACCACCCCGCCTATTGACCCTCAAGATCTACAGACACCATTAATTAACCAATCTCCTCCGCAAACACCTATACCGCCACCGGTTCCTCCATTAATGCCCTCGGTTTTACAACCGCCACCGTATATGCAACCCACTATGCCTATTCAAAGCCAACAAGCGGTTTTAGGCGAATCTTTGAAACCTGCACCTCAGAATCAACCGTTTACACCCATCCAGGGTCAGGATCCGTATTGTTGCCCGGTACAACCACCTTCTTTTCAGGAAACAGAAAAACAAATAGAGGCAAAACTTGAAAGTCCACCAATGGCTATTTCCGAAGAAGTTGTAGAATACAAAGTAACAGAGGATAAAATCGAAGACGCACCGGATTTGCAACGAACAACTGTTAATTTACAAACTGCGGGTGTAGTTGAACTCGAAGATCAAAAGGTAATCAAACCCACTGAAGAAGCTTTACATGAATCAGATGAAGAGATTGTAGTAGATGATGAAAAAAAAGGAATCTGGAAACCACCGGATGTCGATGATTAATTTTATATCTCTTCTCCCGTTTTGTAAAATTTAATTTTGCATTTTACAATTTTAATCTTCATTTTAGCATTGGTACCTTTACACCCTTCTCTTTAACATTCCGTATAGCGAGCTCATACCCGGCATCAGCATGCCTGGCAATACCAATTCCCGGGTCGCAGGTTAAGACACGTTCTAGTTTCTGCTCCGCCGTTTTTGTGCCGTCGGCTACTATTACCATCCCCGCGTGTATCGAGAGACCGATTCCCACGCCACCGCCGTGGTGGACGGATACCCAGGTGGCACCTGAGACTGCATTCAATAATGCATTCAAAATCGGCCAATCCGCAATAGCGTCACTGCCATCTTTCATGGCTTCAGTCTCACGGTTCGGGGACGCTACAGAGCCACAGTCCAGGTGGTCGCGACCGATCACGACCGGTGCACTAAGCTCACCGCTGCCGACCATATCATTGATCGCTTTACCGAACTTCGCCCGCGCACCGAACCCCAGCCAGCAGATACGCGATGGTAGGCCCTGGAATTTCACGCGCTCCCTGGCGAGTGTGATCCAACGCAGTAATGGTTTATCCGCGGGGAATAACTTGAAGATCAGGTCATCGATCTTGTATATGTCCTCTGGGTCGCCGGATAACGCCGCCCATCGGAACGGCCCTTTACCCTCACAGAATAATGGGCGTATGTACGCCGGCACGAAGCCGGGGAAATCGAAGGCATGCTCTACCCCCGCCTTTTTCGCCTGACCTCGGATATTATTTCCATAATCGAAAACCACACTACCTTTTTTCTGTAACTCCAACATAGCTTGCACATGCTCAGCCATTGCGCGGAAGGATTCTTTTATATATTTCCGAGGATCAGATTTACGTAATTCAAGTGCCTCTGGATATGGTATACCATTGGGTACATACCCGTTCAATTCATCATGCGCCGAGGTCTGGTCGGTAACAACATCCGGTATTATATCACGTTCAACGAATACAGGGAATATATCCGCGGCATTGCCAACCAATCCTATAGATCTTGGCTCACCATTCTTCAGTGCCTCTTTAGCAATCTTCAGCGCCT
>CBFDAW010000288.1:0-4980 GCA_965602865.1 uncultured Thermoplasmata archaeon | reverse complement strand
TAATGCTCCCAAGTTTATTACACCATCCAAAATATCTTCGAGGCTCGTTCAGGCTCATGCGCGCAGTCAGAAAAGCCAAAAAAGCTCGGTTGGCTGCATTAAAGAATGGTTTGAAGGTTCCACCGTTTTTGATCTTTAGCATCACATCGAATTGTAATCTAAGTTGTGCTGGTTGTTTCGCCGCTGCAACGGGTAATGTCTATAGAGTGAATAAAGAATCATCAAATCGGATAAGAACATCATTATCCTCAGACCAATGGCGGAAAATAATCCGAGAAGCAAGCGATTTGGGTGTAATGGGCTTTGTAATCGCCGGTGGTGAACCATTTCTATTCCCCGGTCTAATCGAGCTTTGCGTAGAGTTCAGGGATAGATTTTTTTTAATCCTTACGAATGGTACTAGAATAACGGATAAGGATTATACATTATTGAAGAAGTCGACAAATATCGCGATTCTCGTGAGTGTAGAGGGTAAGGCAGAGTTCACCGATACACGTCGAGGCAAAGGTGTTTACGAGCGTGCTATGGATACCCTAGATAGGTTATCGAAACTAGGTGTACCAAACGGCATCTCGGTCACCATCACACGATTCAATTATAGATACTGGATGAATAAAGAAAATTTAGATCAATTACTCAACCAGGGCATACGTCTCGGTGCATTCATTGAATATATACCTCTAACACCTCCCCCTCCTTCTTGTTCAAAACAAAATCAACCCAATACTTATTGTACTGGTTTACCGGAACAGGATGAAAAAACCAATACTTGGTCAGTTGAAACCGACCACTTGCTTATCCTCACCCCAGAAGAACGGTCGAGGTTTAGAGATCAGATTTTACACTATCGCGCAACCAAACCTATCTATCTCATCCATTCACCAGGTGACGAAGAATTCTTTGGCGGTTGCGTATCTGCCGGCAGAGGGTTTGCACATGTTACTCCCAATGGTGACCTGACACCGTGCCCGGTGTCCAATATCGCCACTCATAACCTTACTACCTCATCACTCCGTGATGCTCTCGCAAGTAATTTATTCAAAGAAATTCGAGATAACGAGCACCTTTTGGAGGTTGAGGGTACACCATGCGCATTATTCTCGCATCCTAAAGAAGTCGATGAATTGGCGAGAGCGGTGGGTGCGTATCGGACGGGAATTAAATTGAAATAATTTTATGAGTTGATTATTATTAATTGTTCAAAAATGCCTTTAAATATTAATGAGATTCGAAAATATCTAAAACAATTTATTGCTCTTGGAGCCTGCCCGAGAAATAAATCCCGATTGCATAGATGACCATTTCGCTCCTAAAAAGTAGGGCTTTTTCAGTGATGACATACCATCTTATGCAGAAAAAGGTTGAGAAAACCGATTACTCGGGCAGGCTCCTTGATTAATTCTATTAAAAGGTGGGGCGTCTTGATCTTGTGTTTTTATTTGCTGAGTAATTTGATTTAGGGATTGAGTATTTTGTACTGGCTGATTTTGTGTAGGTGGTTGAGATTCAGGTATTTGTTTGGGCGATATTGGTTCTTCTGTAGATTTTACCTCCATTTTTTCTTTTACTTCTTTCGGTTTCTTTTTAAGAACAAATAGGAATAACAATATCAGAATTATAATTACAATTATAATGAGAATCGAAATACTAACGAATAATTATGCATTATCCCCAAACTCAATCTTTAGGAAAATGCCGATATTTCGTTATCTTAATTCTCAACCTTTCCCCTCTTCTAAATCCTTTTTTAATAAATTGGGATTTCGGTATAATAGAAACAATTTTGTCTCTATTATCAAGCATTACGATCACTTCTATAATGGGTCCCAAAAATATGTAATTTACCAAAACACCAGTTAAATTATCATTTTTGTTTGTCCCGTTGTTTCTCTCTAAAATTATGTTCTCTGGGCGTACCATAACATTGATCTTTTTCATCACACCTTTACCGGGGAGATTCATTACATTCATATTTCCCACAAACCGCGCCACGAAATTGGTTTTTGGATGATCATATAATTCACGCGGGAGACCGATTTGTTCGATTCTTCCATTGTTCATTATTCCAACCTTGTCGCCCACTTCAAACGCCTCTTCCTGGTCATGGGTCACGAAAATCATTGAAATATCAAGTTCATTTTGAAGGTTCTTAAGATCACGCCTTAATTTTCTGCGTATTTTTGCATCAAGAGCGCCAAAAGGCTCATCCAATAATAGCAATTTCGGTTCAATTGCCAGTGCGCGAGCCAACGCAACACGTTGCTGCTGACCACCAGACAGTTGACTTGGTTTTCGGGATTCCAAACCATCCAAGTCCATCAAATCTACAAGCTCTTTGACCTTGTTGATTTTTTCCTGGAGCGGGCAATTTCTAACCCGTAAACCAAACTCTATATTCTTTCTAACATTCATATAGGGAAAAAGCGAATAGTTCTGAAATACGAACCCAATGTTTCTCTTATTAACAGGCATGGAATCTATCCCATTTCCATCTAACCAGACCTCCCCACAATCTTGTTTAATTAAGCCAGAAATTATTCTTAACGTAGTAGATTTACCACAGCCACTTGGGCCAAGGATTGCCAAAATCTTTCCAGAGGGAACAGAAAAATTAAGGTTATGTAAAATTCTTTCCGAACCAAAAGATTTTGAAACGTCTTTGACCATTAGAAACGATTTCAATTTATTATGCCTCCAATTTTTCGACGATATAATTTAATACCAGTAGTAGCACGAACGGGAATATCATTAAAACAATGGCTATGGATGTCGCACCTTGGAAATCAAACTTACTGTCCGATAAATAATAAATGTATAACGGTGCGGTCTGTAACATACCACCAGCAATAAATAGCGTAGCCCCAAACTCGCCAAGTGAGCGTGTGAAGGTCAATGCCGAGCCGGCAACCAAGCCGCTACGTATGGAAGGTAAGGTTATATGTGTAAAAGTCTGGGTCTTGGTTGCACCCAAGGTTTGAGCTGCCTCTTCATGGCTAATATCATGTTTTTCTAAGGCTACGGATACGGATCTAACCATAAACGGAAAGGTAACGAAGATATGTGCCAAGAGCACACCGGGCATGCTCATCATTATTTGGATTCCATTTTCCTTCATCAATGGCCCCAATAAACCCAAGGGACCATACAACATCATCAAAGAAAGGCCAACAACCGCAGTAGGTATTGCAATTGGCAGGTCAATCAAAGCTTTAAATACCTGTCTTCCCGGGAATTTATATCGGGTGATAACGAACGCTATTAGTGTACCTACGGTCATGTTTATCAAAGTAGCAAATGTTGCGATTATAATGCTATTTTGAAAAGCTAGAACCGCACCCTCGGCTGAAATCGAAGTAATGAAACCACCGAAACCATCTTCAAAGGCAAACGAAAATGTAGATGACAACGGTAAAAGAATAAGAAAGAAAAACAATATGATCGCAATTGAAATCATTAGATACTGGCTAAGATGTTTAACCTCCCTTGATACGCCAACTACCATGTAATTCACTTACCCCTTCATTTGTTGGAATACACCTTCGATAATTTCTTTATGCGCCTTTTTCCAGCCACCCAAATATTCGACGGTAAATGGTGTCAAAATATTTCGAAATTCGTCATAATCCCTATTGATCTCTTCAAACATTGATCTAAAATGATAATCTGCAAGATCTCTTTGAACTTCCGGGGTGTATAAAAAATCTATAAACTCATCTATAACTTCTTCTTCACCGGAAAATATATTTTTATCGACCTTAACCACTTTATGTTCTGAGTATATCGTACATTTGGGATATATGATTTCAAAATCCTTTCCTTCGGCTTTAGAAAGTAGTGCTTCATTCTCGTATGTTATTAAAGCATCACCGTAGCCAAGAGAAAATTGAGATAGAGCTTTTCTTGCAGAGGATTGCCAGGAGATCACATTATCTATGATCCCCTTCAACAAATTTTTTGCCGCTGCAATATTGGGCTCCCCCTCGGTTAACTCGGTTTTGAGCAATGCTGAACCGTATATTGAAAATATCGACCAGCACGCACCACCTGAAGTTAATGGGTCCGCATGAATAAGCTCGATATCTTTTGTTACTAGATCCGGGAAATCGGTAATATTTTTTGGGTTCCCGGCTCGGGTCATGATCACCCAAGGCGATTTTGAAACCGTACCATTGAATGGAAAGGCGTTCCAATCTGTCTTTACAAGCCCTTTTTCTTTAAGCAGCAAAGCATCCCACTCGGTGGAAAGTACCATAACTTCCGCAGGCGCACCAGTTATTACTTGTTGTGTAATTTTCCCTGAGCCAGCATAAGTGGTTTCGAATTTTAAATCCTTACCAGTTTTATCTTCCCAATACTCACGAAAGGAGGGGGCTATTCTTTGGTCGAACACCTCACCTTTTACACTAAAGCCGTATAACACAATAGTATTTTTATCGGTCCATTCTGCGCTTGGCCATAAATACCCGAATACAATTACTCCAATTATTATGATCGTAATTATGATCGCATACAGGATTTTATTTTTGTGCTGACCTAGATTCATTTTGTTCCTCCGATTAATTATTTATTTAGAATCAAATATGCAATTCATAGTATATAACATTGGTCTCAACCCAAATTGAATAGGCTTCAAATTGGATACAATACGATTTATCTTGGAGTAAAACTAATTGAGGGGCAATTCATTTTGGCTTCAATATGATTGACCCTAATTAACCACCTATATTGTCGTCACCCGAAAGTTAAATTCAGAAATAATTAAGAGGGATGGCTAATTAACATTCTACGCCTGCTTGTACGGGCTCGGACCAACACTTTTCACCGCTTTTGTGATCTCTTTCATGACTTGTGCGAATTTAGGTCCCTCGGAGGCTGAGATCCACTCAAGCCGGAATCGTTCAGGCTCAAGACCGTAGTCCTCGAGCATGAGGTCGATTGCCTCGGCACGCTGTTTGGCGCGTTCATTTCCGGAGATATAAT
>CBFDAW010000287.1:0-4996 GCA_965602865.1 uncultured Thermoplasmata archaeon | reverse complement strand
GATTCCCCTCAATACTCGTTGAATGATGGGACATTTTGAGTATTGCCTCTTTTCTTAATTTTACCTCCCACTTTGGAAGGAGTGGTGCATTAAGAATTATTTCACGAGATGCTGAAATATCAGCTATATAATTTAATATTTTATTCGTAATCTTAAAATTAGGTTTGTACATTTTTCAAACACACATAGTCGAATATTTATACTTATTTTCTATAACACTGACTATGTTATATAAATATTTATCTAGAGATATATTAAAGTAAATAAACAAATTAATTTGTTTTATATTATTTGTTAATGATTTGATATTATTATATTAAATCAAATGTTTCTTTTATTGCGAGCATGTTAGAAAAGTTAAAATATCAGGCTCTGATGATATTTCTCTATTTTAGGCTCGTGAACTTAGTTATAGCTGTTAACCCCCGATACTGATTAAACAAATATAAATCAGAACCCGCTTCTATTTCAGTAAAAATAAATCAGCACCCGATCCCGAATCTCAATTAACTGCTCTTTTGCGTTTTTAATAATATCAAGTATTGCATCCATTTTAGATTTTTGTTTTTGGGATTTACCCTTATATTATACTCTACAAATAATAAAATTAATAAAAAGCAAAACCTAAATTAATAGCACTGCGTAGCGGTCCTGCCAATGATTAATATCGTCATAATATTATAGTGGTCGATCAATATTTAATCGAACATATTGATATAACAGCATCAAATCGAAATCAATTATTGAACCCTAAAAGTAGTTATAAACCACCCAAGCCCACCCGATCGAAGCTTCACTCGATCAGTTTGCGTATCCCATGTGGAGGTTATCCTCACTTTTTTCACGCTTTGATATCACGCCCGATTTCTGTAATTCTTTATCTCTCTTTAGTTTATATATTTGTACTTATATATAAAAGAGGATATATTTTGTAATATTTAAAGATATCTTGTAACTTTACTTTATTTATAAATAATAATTTCATATATTTCCAGATAAAAAATATGCTATTATATCGGGATGTTTGATAGATTTTTAACAGGTCACTATACATTTAGCAGACCATTTTAATGTAATTGAAAGAAGAAAAATTTCAATCAATCCCTTGCTATAAATAAAAAAAAATTCCCATCACTAAGTCCCGTGCACCTTAATACTGATTGTGCAGGGTTATTTAACTATTTAATACAGTAACTGTCATAGTAGATGTATCTTGTCGATAATTATTATCTCTAACCGTTAATGTAACAGTATAAGTTCCACTTTCCGAGAAAGCATGTTCCATACTTTCACCAGAGCCTTTGTTGGTATCTCCGAAATCCCAGATATAATGTGAAATTTCTCCCGCTGATTCTGAAGCTTCAAAGGTGATTTCTTCGCCTACAATTACTGTATATTTATTAGCCAAGCATCGTGCCAATGGACCTTCTGGTAACACATCATCGTCGAAATACACATTTACCGTAGTGGTTCCGGTTGGTATACAGGTTACGGTAATGTCATCACCCTCGACAACAACACCAGATATGCGGTTATTCCACCATTCCATATCGTTCACTAACACGCTCTTTGGTACTGGTGCATTTAGGAATTGTATCTTCTTCATTGGAGTATCAGTATTTAAAATCACAGTAAATAGACCATCATTTTTATCTGCGAAGATATCTTTATAGTAATCATCTTCATTTGGCGGGTGACCGAATAATTGTATATATTTATGTTTGAACATCAATTCACAATCGATCGATAGTTCTTCAATATTCTCAATTTTCTGTACGTATAAAGAATTGGAATCAAAATGATATTCGAAATAGATTTCACCTTCCATAGATTTATCTTGTAAGACTACATTGTTATAAACCCCGTACGAGCCGTCCTTGGGAAATGTCAAATGAGACCCATATGACCCCTGCTGAATGACATCCTCACCGGAAAAGTAAGGGATCGTAAATATTAGTAAGAAAGCAATATAAATAGCATACAACATTAGTAAAACTGCTTTTTTATTGCTAATTCTTTTTCTTTTTTCTCGCCCAGAAAAGAGTTTCATTATATCACCTTCCGTTTATTTTTCTGGGTACGTTTATTATTGATCCTAATCGCGATGAATATTGTACATACCATCGGAATAATTACCAGTGTAGACGGAAACTCTGGTATACATCGAGAATTTTTAGCGTTCATAGTGTTTCCCGCCTCCATATACCAATCACTAGGGCTGTCCGTATCATATGGATTCCCGTCTTTGTCCTGGTATCTTTGGTAAGAGAATGTTGACGGTAGGAACGGATTAACCCAGACTTTATCCATTAAATTATTAAAACTATCATACAGTCTGAGTGTATCAGCTAAAAAGAATGAGTTCTGTCCTGGAGAGAACGAATAATAAAAACCTGCTGGTATATTACATGGTATTGTTAGAAGAATTGCCTCAGTCGTTGGGAGGTTTGGATAGATTTGTATTTGTTGGTGTGTGATATACCAATTAAATCCTTGGTTGGTGGAGGTTGGGTTTGCGATCTCGATGAACTGCATCATGCCAACTCCACTATCCTGAAAGATTTCGTTGATAACCAGTTGGTTTGTTACACCTCTCATACCATTTCCCACGCGTTCTTTTTCAAGTTGGTCCTCAGCCATGATCGGGTTATCTGAGTAATCGCCATGCCTGTTCCAATCTACTATGTGGAAGTAAACGCTGGGAATGTTATTGATGCCTAACTTTTCTAGTGTAATCTGGGCTTCAAATTGGCTGCTATCGATTCCCACATCTACGGTATCCAGTGCGTCACCCCAGCTCCATTCCTTCTGTAATTCGCCACAGAATTCATAATATGAGTTCGAAATAACTCTTCCTCTTTGTCCTTGTGTTTCAATCATGTAATCCGCGCCAATGGGGAACCAAGCAGGGCAGTAGCCGGTTTCGGCATCATGATCAGTATCCAAAAATACATATAGTGAATCTTCGCCTGTTCTGGTTGGCAGGTCTGGTAGTGGGTTATCGTAATTTGTTCCTGAACTTAGACTCGGGGCTATAACTCGTCCTTCAAAAAACCGTTTGGGTTCAAATGGTAGCTCAGACCCTTTTAACATCGTACCTTTTACATCAAGGTAGAATGAGATATCCGATTCTGTGCTAGCAACTGCGTAGCTCGCGATATCCACATTTTCATTATCCACGGTATCCTGGTCCTCTTCTTCATCGGTAATCTTCTCGATTCCTATCCAATCACCAAATGCACCATCGATCGTGATTTTTGCAGGTGAGGCTTTGAAATATCCCGAAGCACCGGTACCAGATAATGTTACAGGTACATTTTTAGAAACAGAAATATCTTGAGCATCATTAATATTTACATTCATAAAATTTGCATAATTTGTATCGGTAATATCCAATTGAACCGAATATTTTTTTGTAGTATCCTTCTCTATCTTTATAGGCATAGGTATATCTATAATCTTCCCATTTCCTATTATATTATACGAAATAGAATTAACTGTAACATCGGTTCCTCGTGCGGTAAATTCAATTTCAAGGACATCCGAAATATCATCTGTAAGAATCTCAGGTGCCAAATTCTTTTGAGTTACGATCAACATTTCGGGTTTATTACTAATAATTACATCCGAGAAATCTTCATTCCCTTTAGAATCCATAATCTGGACAAGTGCAAATATTTGATCTTCTTTATTGTTTCTTATATTTTCAAGACTCTCAGGCAGTATGACTTGAGCCTCTAGTCTGCTTTGCCGAGTTACAACTTTGGTAAACTGCACACTTTTCCAAGCGTTCCAGTCATTTTGACCCCGTAGTGTCTCGGTTCGATATCCGGGAACGAATTTATATAATGGTGAATGAAGTGGTCGTCCATTTTCCCCCTGGATCTCACACATATAATCCGCACCTATTTCTTTAATTGCATAACCGGAATTCGGGTTTGCATCGTTATCGATAAATATTCTTACAGTATGCGGTGCCTGATCTTCCTTATCCAGGTCCCCCTCCAGGATATTACCCTTAACTTCTACATAGAAAGAAGTTATGGATTCTTTTCTTATAACTTTAGAATTAACGAGGTTGATATCCGGATGCTCGAGTTGATCTACTGCTTTATCCTCAAACCCAGCCACATCATTCCAATCTTGAAAACTTCCATCGACCTGAATGCCAGCAGAATTTGCGCCTGGGTATTCAATCAATAATATTAAAGATAATGGAGCAATAATTAAAATTGCTGCCACTAAAATATTAATAAAAATTTGATTTCGGTCTGAGGATTTTAAAACTTCTTTTTTCCTATGCTTTCGTAGAAACCGGTTACCATTAGTAACACCATTACCATTAGTCAAACCGTTTCCATTTGTAATACCATTACCATCGGTCAACCCGTTGCCATTAGTTACACCATTTCCATTTGTCAAACCTTTTGCAGCCTTAAGTCTAAGGCCATGGTTTCCAACCCCAGCCATTAACCCGTTTCCATTGACCAAGCCTTTAGAGTTGGTTGGTGCTCTTCCAGCAATTAAACCCTTAGCGGAAGGTAGTTTATTTCCGGAGGTCAAACCTTGATTATTGGCGTTTGGATTATTATCAAGAAAAGCTTCCACATTTTTAACCCAGTTTGGAAAACTTTCAGAATTAACTGATTTCTTTTTATTAAAAGGCGGCGTTAGAAAGCAAACACTTAATAGTTCTCTAATAGACGGTTTCATAATTATCCCCCCAAATATTCTGGTTTCCCCTTGAATATTCGGTTCCTATCTTAAAGAGTTCATATATAATTTTGATATAGAAAGCACATAAAAATCCTACTACTTAAACGTTTATCTACTCTGTCCTCATAAGGGTGAATGTTTGTGCCGGTATTGGTGAAGATTGTCCCATGATTAGTGAAAAGTCTGATGTGGAAAAAGTTGAGTAAAGGATAAATCATTATTCATTTTTTAAAGAGAGGTGGGTAGGGATGCCGGTTACCCGGCACGCCCTCCCGTTAGA
>CBFDAW010000286.1:0-5004 GCA_965602865.1 uncultured Thermoplasmata archaeon | reverse complement strand
TATTCTTACCAAATGGGTGCATCGTATTCCAGTATTGCTTCTTTTTATGCTTATCCACTACTCTCATCTTCGATAGAATATCGCAGTTGGGTAGTGTTCGACCTTCAAGATTTGTTACAGTGGGAAGTGGGGAAGGTCAGGGAAGCAAAATTATTAATTCATAACTGGAAAATGTATAATATTAAAGTAATGAATTTCACGGCATTAAAGCAAACACCATATAACACTATTGGAACCACGGACGCAAAAGCCATATACACGGAATCGGGGTCGAGCGGTACTTTGATAGGTCAGTATTCCACATCGAGTCTCGTGGATACTACACCCGCCACAAAGGAAGTAACGCTGAACAGTGCGGCACTGACCGCAATCTCCAACAAGCTGAAAGGTTCGCCGACATATTACACATTTGCGGTAGGTATCTCTGTCAGTCAACTACATCCTGGCTACAGCACCGGTAACGCTTACTGGTCGGATATACGGTTAGCAGTGGCGTTTGAGTTCAGCGATGAGCTGCAACCCACGGAAAAAGGTAAGGGCTTAGCGTTGGGTGATGACTGGTCAGGCAATGTTGAGAAGTTCACGGGGTATGTCAATAACCCATATGGTTATTTGGAAACAAGCTTGAATACATATGAATATCGAAGTTATGCGCAATGGGATATAGGCAAAATAATTAGATTATTCCCGCAAGAAAATATATCCTGGATCGAGATTACAAAACTGAGTCTCCGCTTCAACCACTATTCCGGTACGGCATCAAATATCTATGTTTACAATATGCAAGAAAATGTAATCGGTTCTTTAAGTGCCACTTCTATTTACACGGATTGTGGTGATGGTGATCAATACTACGGCCCTAGCTCGGAAATTAGCGCGACAAATGTGGAGTACGATTGGCAGCTTGGGAATGATGCGGTGAGCGCGTTCCAGGATGCATTTGAGGATGGTGTCCCGGATTATTTTGGCGTGGGTATGATCTCTAAATCCAAAACAGGTGATACTATCTCATACGGTCCGAAGTTAGTGATCGAGTGGCGGTACAATTTTTTAAGGCCAATATTAGCTGAACGCCCTAAAGGTTTTGAGGGTTCGCCAACATTATTTGATGCAAGCCCGACCCGGAATGTCAGCGGTGGTTACGGTAATCTATTGTTTGAGTGGGACTGGGAGAATGATGGTAAGTTTGACGAGAACTCAACGAGTCCATTTGGATACAACACCTGGGACGATGATTACACAGGTAAGTTTGCCTTACGCATAACGGACCTGGATGAAGGGAGAAACGAGACCGGTGTGTTTCGGGTAGATGTGTATAATGTTGACCCCCAGGTAAACACAACGAATGGAAAAGTTACACCCCAGCCCGCCTGGGAAGCCAATAATGTGACATTCTCTGGTTTCACGGTAGAAGATCCGGGTAATGATACTTGGAGGTATTTCTGGGAGTTTGATGGCGATGGTGTATATGATGCTAATGGCTCATGTAATGGTACAAAAGTGCCGGACATAGCATGGTATTACGATGATGATCGGATAGGTGATGTTGAGTTATTGATAGTAGATGAGGACGGCGGTACATCGAATATTTCGGTCTCCGGTGAAGTAACAGTAATACCCGGTAGTGATGACACGGGATATGTCACTAATACCAATAATAGGTATCCCGGGCATATCTATGTGAGATGGCAGTCAACATATGCTTATTATCGCGGTTATGCGAAAATCGACTTATCAGAGTTCCCGAAAGACGGTGTGGTTAAAAAGGTTAAGTTTGTTGCAAAGGTACTGGAAAATAATTCAGTGAACTTTGTGGGTGTGCATCTATTAGCCAGTGATCCCACTTCGGTAATGCCTTCAACTGTGTATGCTGAAGCGGGCGGAGACACTAATCGATTATTCGGTTTAACGTGGGAAGTGGGTGACAAAGAAGTGGACCTAACCGATTTTATCAGGACACCTGAAGGTCAGGCGGCAATACAAACAGCAATAGCTAACGAGTGGATCGGCTTTGGCTTTGATCTCGAATCACCACGAACAATGGGAACATATGATGGTTATATGGCAGGTCACGCCTACGAATTACCCGCCCTGGAAATCGAATATGTAACCTATGAACCCGGCTGTTTAATACCCATAATCGTCAAGAACAGACCGCCAGAGATTAATTGCTCGAGGATAACTGTGACACCAAAGGTATTGAAGGAAGGTGAAACGGTTACAGTCAGCAACCTGAGTTTTTGCGATCCAGGTAATGATACTTATGAATATAATATCTCCGTGGGTAATTACTGGACTGGCTGGCTACCGCTCGGTGAACCGCCAAGACCGGCTTCTAAGCCTATTAAGTTATTATTGGCAACACAGGGATCTTCTATAACTCCTGATGAAAAAGTTTTCTATGATTGGGTGATCAAACTGGCAAAAACAGAGGACTGGGACTACGATGTTAAACCGTGGAGTACTGGATTGAAATTTGATGAATATACATTGGTATTTTTATGTGAACTTACAAATTTCTATAGAACTCATTCCAAGCTTATTAAATCAGAAATCATTGATAAAGGTATTTCAATGTATACTTATGGCCGATATGCATGTGATCTTCTAGAGCAATTATCATTAGGTGAGTATGCGCACCATACATACAGTAATTTCCATAGAATATATGTAGTAGATAACTATGTGGGAATCACAGATGGTTATTCAGGAAATTTGAACATAATCAGCGGTGGTGGCTCACCAAGAGGTGCCACCATTGAACGGTATATTAATTTTAAGGGTGCAAGCTTAGCTGCCGTATATTCAGGTGCATTAGATGAGCTGATCTTCGCGGTTTGGGATAAAGATAAGCATAAATATAACGGTGCGACTGGTGACCGGAATACAGGTACGGTAGGTGCTAAGGTCGCATACTACGGTCAGACACATCCAGTTCCAACACCGACTTACCTTCAATCGTGGGAGGATATGATGGGTCGTACCATCAAATGGCTGTTGGAGGATGCAGGTGGCGCAGGTGGCGGAGCCGGAGTTGACTGGGAGGACAATATCGCAAAGGACGGTAAACCTGATGCAAGTGCACCACGTACTCTTGCACCCGATTGCTGGAATGACGGAATTCTAACCGGTCAAAACGGTTGGGTTTCGTGCAATGGATTAGGCACTGATAACAGCTGGATGGAATATACTTGGAAAAATGAGGTGAATATCGGTGGCTTCGCCATTCATCAGTACACACCCAGCGGTACAAGACAATTGATCGGCTGTAAGGACATGCAGTACTGGGACGGTTCTGCGTATGTAAGTCTCGGCGGTTACCATGCGATCAACGATGGTATTTATACCGTGGGTAAACCGTATTATAAAGAATTACCTGAAGTGGTAAAAACAACGAGGTTCCGGTTATACAATCTAATTGGCTATGCATATCCCAGCGGTCAAATAACCAACCCATCCGTTTCCGAATGGGAAGTGTTTTCCGGGATCGGTGATATTCTCCCGGGTTGGGGTGCATACGGCCCGGGTTGCCATGATGTCGAGGCATCACTTACCACGATCGCCTTTGATGACCACCCGGTTTCGGGGACTTCTGAGGACGAGCTTAATGTGACCATCTATGTTCGTGATGATGACCATCATATATTTATACCCGCTCATGAAGGTGTAGGTGTCTTGGATAAGGCGGTTGTCGTGGATAGTGAAGGCACTACTACCGCATCGGTTGCTTATAATAATGGCCGTAATGTCGTTGTTGATGGGAATTATAATATTTATGTAATTTATACTAAAACAGATACAGATGTCTCCAAATATCCGCAGGTGTATGTAGGTAAATCCGAAGATAATGGCGAGACCTGGAAAATCTATAAAGTGTCTAACCAACCGATCTACGGTTACAATCAATACTCACCATCGATTACCATCGATAGCAAGGGTGTCTTACATGCAGTCTGGCATGGCGGGAGTTCTACTAGCACATATAATAATATTAGATACGCAAATTCTAGAGATGGTGGCGTTACTTGGGGTGAGCATTATAGCATAACCTCTAGCACAACATCCGGGACTAACAACTTGTTGCCGAGCATTGCGGCGGACTCGGAGGATAAGATTCACATATCCTGGGGTGGTCGTCAATCTTCATCCGAGGCTTATAATATCTACTATATCAACTGCAGTTCCGCGGGTCTGTGGAGTGGCCAGGTAATGGTTACGAATTTCAAAGACTTGGATCAAAATTCGCCATCCATTGCTGTTGACTCAAACGGTGATGTGCATATTGCCTGGAGCGGACAATTGTCAACATCTTCTTCTGATTACGATAATATCGGTTACAAATCACATTCGGCGGCAACCGGTAAATGGAGTTCCATGGTCAAGTTAACCGACGATACGAAATTTATGCAGGGACCATCTTTAATGGTAGATGACGACGATAATGTACATGTAGCTTGGTTTGCCGGTGAAGAAAGCAGTCCAAGCCCAGGACCATCACCAAAGGAAAAAACAAGAAGCAGGGCGACCGATTATGGTGTAATGTATAGGATGTACGACAGTATTACAAGTAAATGGAGTGCGCGCGAATATTTGACAGAAGAAAGAGAGCAATATTCTCCAACGGTTGCGTACAATGATAAAGGTGAGGTTGATATACTGTGGCATGGTTATCAATTACCATCTTTGAGGTCTCCAATTGCTATTCATCATGCACAAAAAACCGGAACTACATGGTCGGCTGACTACGATTTCTATACCGAATCAAGTAGTCAGTACTATCCGAACCTGCTGTGCTCACCGCCGAACTCGGTTGCAGATAAGGGTTTCGCCTTTACCTGGTCCGATGGTGAAGTGAAATATTGGACCAGCACCGATTTCAAGATGGGTACGCCTGAGTGGACAAATGGTCTTGATTGGTGTGAGCTCGATACGGTCACTGTAAAGAATGTGGCGCCAAAGATTAACCTGACTCTTTTACCGATCATGGATGATCAAACTTATGAG
>CBFDAW010000285.1:0-5024 GCA_965602865.1 uncultured Thermoplasmata archaeon | reverse complement strand
GATGTGAATATTTCTGAGATAGTCACTGAAATGGGTATTAAGAAAAAACACAATTTCATGTATGAAATTGAAGAAATAGAATCGGTTACAAATAAAATATCTGCACATATCTAATAAATTAATGTGGTTAATATCATGACTCAATCTAAGAAAAATGTACTGCAAACTAAAGATGTTATCAGAATAACCAAAGACAAGCTGGGTCAAGAATGGATAAAATGCCCCAGCTGCCCAATGAAGGTCAGGTCAACAAACTTTGTAAATCATATGAAATTTACACATCGTAAGAGATTAGAAATAGAATCTCCACCTAAGCAAATGAATATGAAAATATTGACATTAATGATAGTGGTTATTATTCTTTCTGTGAGCATTGTTGGTTCAATAATTCTTATATCTTCTTTGGAGAACGGTCAAAATAGTAATATTAGTAATAAAATAAATGTGAATTCAAATAATAATCAAACGAGTAAAAACAATACAAATAATAATGCGTCAGACGAAAATCCTCCAGATAATGTAGAAATAAACTGGTGGGATAATTATACATCATTGTATTCCCAAGGTTCGGGAGAAAATAATTGGTGGATTAATTATCCAGACAAACACCCAGATAGCGGAGAAAGTGTAAACCATCTTGAATGGATTAAACAAAATATTGAGAAAAAGCCAATATTAATAGTTGTACATAGGGCGGGTCAACCTTGCTGTGAACCACAAGCAATAAAAGCGCGCGAAGTGGCAAATGAATATCCTGATGATTTGATTTTTCATGATTTAGACCTTACAACAGATAGTGACACCTATGATAAAGCTTACGAGATATCAATATACGACCCGGATGGTGAACCACACCTTATTGCGCTTACAATAGTTTTAACCAAGATAAAGGATAATTCTGGTAAAGTATCAATTGCATGGCACTCTTGGGAAGGAGATATGGATAAATTAGTACTGGAATCTTGGGTTAGAGATGGTATATATTATTATGAAAATAGTAAGACGGATTAATATGAGTAAGATGGCAGAGAACCAAATAGAAGTATTTAAATAGAGATTCTCAAAGATAACAACTCGTTTTGAACTCATTAAATTAGAGAAAGATATAATGGATTTCATGATTGCTAAAGAATTCAATAATTTATCCGAGGTCGAAAAAAACGAACTGGATGATTTGATAATGAAAATAGAGAATAAAAAAGAATGTTTTCAATCTGGTTGTAATCCATAGAAAAAAATTCTAGGTGAAATTTAATTCTTAAAAGGAGGCATTTATTGGGATCAAAAAGTGGAAGGAAAAAGAAAGGACAAAAAAGTCAAAATGACTCTAAGACAAGAACAACAATAAGTGAGAATTTAGAAAATGACGATTGGACAATATGTCCAGAGTGTGGTACAAATGTAAAAACCAAAAACCTTTCTTCACATCTTGATAGGATACACCCAGAGTTGCCAAAGACGGATAAAAAACAAATGGTTAAGAATTCGAAAAGAATGAAATCAAAAGTGGATAGAAAATTCAAGAAAAGTCAAATCAATAAAGAAAAACTCTCCAGAAAACGACGACAAGATATATTTTTTATTTCTTTAATGATAATTATTTTTAGTTCAATCATTGGTGGATATTATTTTTATGAAAATTATTTACGAACTAATGAAAATAATGATAGTCAATCAGTAACTGATGAAAATAATAATCCACCTGAGCCGCCACCCCAAGATAATAGCTGGTTGGATTCCTATTCTCCTAAATATACGATAGGTTCTGGTAATAATAATTGGTGGATTAATTATCCAGATACACATCCAGATAAAGGCGCTAAGGTGACTCATCTTGAATGGATAAAACAAGATCTTAATAATAAACCAGTATTATTTGTAATTCATAGAACTGGCTGTATATCTTGTCAACCGCAAGCCGAAAAATCAGCCGAGATTAGAAAAAAGTATCAAAATGACCTAATTTTTTATGATTTAGATGTTGCAGATGGAAGCAGTACATACGATAAAGGCATGGAAGCATTTATGTACGATCCAGACGATGCTCAAAATTATATTGCATTAACTGGTGTTTTTACAAAAATGAAAGATAATTTTGGTGATAAAAAGATTACCTGGCACTCCTGGGAAGGTGATATGGACAAATCTGTTCTTGAGTCCTGGGTTAAAGATGGAATTTATTACTATAAACAAAATTAATATTTCTAAAGCGGTTATAATTATGAATAATAATAAGCGTAAGAAAATCCTATTAACTATCGGTATTATTCTAATAGCGTTGTTTTTCTCTTTTGTAATTTATGATATGTTTTTAACACCGGAGAAAGAAATTAAAAAAGCTCCAGATTTCACAACAGTTGAGATTGATGGAAACAGATTTTCATTAAATGATTCGGAAGGTAAAGTTACTATTATTCATTTTACTGAGTTTGAAAGCCCAATATGTATTGAATGTGAAAAATATGTGAAAGAACAATTAATTGAGCTTAAAAAATTATCTGATAAATACGAACAAAATGTAAGCATTATTACAATTAATATTAGAAAAAATCCAAGATCCGATAATGGTAAGGAATTAGCAGAGAATTGGTATGATATAGATGTGACATGGCATTGGGTTGAAGAATTCGAACCATATTCTATTGCGGATAAATATTTTGATTATTGGAACTATGAAAATGCAATGGCTAACCCTACACTAATTTTAATAGATACAGATTCGAATATTGTTGGTGTCTATCATGTATATTGTTTAGGCAAGGGTGAAATTGATGGCATCCAAGATGTGGATTCCCTATCAAGTGATATCAAAAAAATTCAAAGTGGCGAATGGAAAGAATTTAAGGGTGAAATATACTCAAAAGGAATAACATTTGGTGGAATGTTTATTCTAGGTATAATTACGGCATTATCACCATGTTCTATTGCACTTTTAATTGTAATGTTATCATATGCTGGAACAATGATTGAATCAAAGAAAAAAGTTCATAAAGAAGGAAAGTATAATACGAAAAAAAGTACTTGGTCAGGTTTCTGGATTGGAATTTCATTTACCTTAGGTATGGCATTTACTTTTTTTATATTTGGATGTTTGATTTCATATATTGGATTTTTTATACAAGTTTCAGTTATTTTTTATTTTATAGCTGGAATCATATTAGTTATTCTAGGCATAAATGCAATTAAACCATTAAAAGAAATTTATGAGAATTGGAGAGAAAGCTTAAGATCAAATGAGACCAAAGAAAATGAAACTGAACCAAAAAAAAACTTTATTGAAAAAGGCGGAGATATTTTCATTAGAATTAGTAATAAATCTATATATTTGGGTGCATTCTTTTTAGGGATTTTATTTTCAATAGGTTGGGCACCATGCGCAATATCACTAATAATGCCCGTATTTATTTTAATGCTTGCCCAAAAGGTCGCGATTTTAACAGGAGGCTTGTTATTATTCATATTTGGTATCGGGCATGGTGTACCAATTGTACCGTTGTGTACATTTTCAAGCGGATTACGGGCTAAAGTTGGTAATAAATATGTTACTGCTGGGAAATGGGTAGAAAAGATATTTGGGCTGATAATAATAATTATTGGGGTAATATTTGCGCTTAGATATTGGGGTATCAATTTATGGTAAAAGAATATTTTCTAATATTTTAACGATTACTATAAATATTTTAATTGGCTATCAGAACCGAGAGGATTGTAGATGTACCTTTTTGATATAATAGTTGCAATCTGTATGGTAGTTACTATTTTTCTAATGCTCCTATATATTTTAGCATATAAAAGAACAGGGTTAAACAAATTCATTGGGCTTATAATTTTAACGATTCTATTTATTTGTCTCCAAATTATTTATTTAATTTCTATTATCCATGATCTAGGAATTAATATTTACGGTCACCCGGTTTTTCTAATTCTTATAATTCTCGCACCAATATTGGTATTGTTACCATTATTAATCAGAAAGGGCGGTGAGAATGGTCACTGACCCACTGGAACTTGAATCCAGAAAAAAGATATATGAGATAATCCGTCTTAATCCGGGTTTACATTACCGTGAGTTAGAACGTAAAAGTGGTTTTATATCTGGTACTTTAGAATATCATCTTTACTACCTTGAACATAAAGATCTTATCATGTCCACTACAGAAAAAGGGTTTACAAGATATTATTTGAAAGATGCTCGACTTTCGACGCAGGATAAAAGAATTATATCCTTTCTTCGCCAGGAACTGCCAAGAGGTATAATACTATATATAATTATGAATGAAGATTCAAATCAAGAAGATATTGCCGAGCATTTCTCGGTAACCCGAGCAACTATGTCATATCATTTAAATAGGATGGAACAGAACCAAATATTAAAAAGCGAAAAAGCAGGTCGAATGAAAAAATATATTATACTAAATCCAGATAGAGTGGTTGAATTGCTTATAATTTACAAACCATCATTTGTGGACGTTCTTGTGGATTCATTTTTAAAATACTGGTATTCAAAAAACAGATAATTATTTTTTATAATATCTATTATTTTCAAGCCGAACGACTGATACTTTATTTTTTCTTGCAACCGTGTGTGCCCGTACCACTACAAGACTTGTAATGACAACTCCAATTACTATTCCTGCGGCGATAGATTTATAATGCTCCTCAACAAACTTTTGAATATCTTCTTTTAACTCTTGCAATGACTTGAAGTTCTTCGAATAAATCCCGATTTCCGGATCATGGACGATTTTATAGAAGCTTCCATTATCATCAGTTATCATGTCATATATGAAATAAAGCTCAAATAAGTTATTCCTATAAATATAACCCGCCGCTAAAGTTTTGTTATTATTAGCTATCGAATATTTATCTTCCCATGAAAAGTAACCGGTTTCTAAACCATTAGTGACAAAATTTATCCCCTTTGGATCAGTATTTGAAAATCTATTCATCATCCTATTATTCATGGTATTTTGATTAATTATTCTTTTCTCACTTTGAGACATTTCTTGAATTTTGAGCTCATA
>CBFDAW010000284.1:0-5032 GCA_965602865.1 uncultured Thermoplasmata archaeon | reverse complement strand
AATCATCTATAAAAAATTCAATTTTAATTTAATGGGCTCTCAGGAATTGTAGATTTGATCTTTAGATAATTAGATATAATGATACATTTACTCTTGGCCTTCTATTGTTTCTTTATCAGACTTTCGAATTTGACTATTATTAGATTTTACTTGTTTTTGTAGTATTGTCTTCTGTAATTCTGGTGAAGTCTCAGGTATTTTGACAGTTGGTGTTGGTACAGGACTAATAGCTTGAGGTTGTGTGACTATTGGAGTTTCTCTTATTTGCGCTTTAAGCGGTTGTTGATCTACCGATGGTATTGGAGTAGTTACTGTCAGTGCTTTTGTGGGTGGTGTGGTTTCCGCCACAGATGGTTTAGGTTGACTTCGTATTACAGTGGTTGGTGGCGTTGAATCTAGTAAGTGAACACTAGGACCAGATGAAGGAATAGTTTCTTGGGCGACTTTTGGTGTTTTACCAGCTTGTGGGGTGGCCCCTTTTGGTGTTTCTGGTTCGCTTGGGGTTGCGGGTGTTGGTGGCGGAGATACAACCGTAGGTACTGGTGCAGTCGTACTTACCTCAGGCTTCTTCTCTTGAATCTTAGCTGGCGGTAACTGCGGTAATTGTGGAATTTGTACTGTTTGTCGCAGAGCGGTGACCTGTCCAGCTTGTGTTGATTTTACCAATATAGGTACAGGTGTAGCCATGACTGGTTGTTGTGTCCCACTGGGTGTTACCGAACTGGGCAATTGTGGAAGTAAAAGTTTACCTGGAACCTGACCCATTGATATTACCGGTGCAGTAAATCCACCTGGTTTGAGGGTAAGCGTCCCTGCGGGTAGTAATTTCTGCTTAACACGTTTTTTTCGTATAATCGCCAATCCAAATATAATGATGAGTATTACAATTATAATAATTATGATTAAAAATATCCAAAGTTCCATACCAAATGGAGATTTTTCTGGTATCTGCTTTTCTTTCTCTGTAGTTGTTGTGTTTAAAATAATAGTAGTAGATATCGGGTCAGCTGTGTTACCCACTCTATCCTCAACAATGAAAAAAACAGTTTTTGTCCCGTCACCGGAGGGCAGGTTATAAGATTTGGTCTCTTCATAATCCTCCTTTGTACTCCAATTTTTTCCATCGTTACTGAATGACATCTGGTTTACACCCGAGGTATCATCGATTGCATTAACATCGAGAGAAACTAATATTGAATTTGTTTCATTAGCACCGTCATTTATCAAAATAGATAAGGAGTGTGGTGGAGTAGTATCCAATATTATAGAGTCAAATATCGAATTTGCAATATTCCCCACCTTATCGCTTACTTTGAAATAAATTCTTTTCTCGCCATCACCAGGTTTAAGTTGTATAGCTCTTGATGGACTGAATGTTTCCCAAGGTAGCCAATTAACAGCATCATAACTGAAGGTCATATCTGCAATACCAGAAACAGGATCAACAGCGGAAAGTGCCAGGTTAACATAGTTGGCGTTTGTAAACTTAGCATCCTCGTTTATTATTATCGATAGTTCTTGTGGTGATATAGTGTCTAGAATAATGGTGTCTGAAACTGCATCAGCAATATTGCCAGTAAAATCACTTACTCTGAAATATATGCTCTTCTCACCATCACCCTCAGATAGCATAAAAGCTCTTGTGGTGTTAAATGGTATCCAATCGGACCAGATCATATCATCAGTACTGAACGCCATTTGTGATACAGCAGAATCGGTATCGTCGGACTCCAGTGATAATATTACTCCTATGGAATTAGTATAATCATCGCCATTATTGATAAGAATAGAAAGTGGCTCTGGCGGCTGGTCATCGAACATAAATAAAGTTCCTATAGTTGGTATTTCAATATTACTCGCTTTATCAGCAGCTCGTGAGAGAATAATGTATTGAGCGCCCGTTGACCATTGAATATTGGAAGTATTATAAGACCATTGATCTGTTCTGGTGGCATCTAACCAACATTCGTCTGATTTCCAATCAGTACCGTTCCAAAAATTATTGTCATTAATGCATTTAATGCTTATATCTACATTATCTATTCCTGAGCCACCAATATCTACGGCGTTACCTGAAATTACTACCAAATTATTCAACCATATATTATCAACAGGAACATTCACAACTGATGTTGGATTGTCCATATCTATAGTAAATATATTGCCACTAGTTGGGGTTTCTTTATTAGTCGCATTATCTGAAGCTTGTGATTGAACATTATAACGCGTGCCCGATGTCCATGGTATTGTACTTGAATCATATGTCCACTTAGTAGCTCCTGTAGCTTCCACCCAGTTAATTAATAGAACCCAATCTGACCCATCCCAATAAAAATTATCAGAGAGCCGTTTAATAGCAAGATCTATTTTCAAAATACCTGAGCCCACCGCACCATCTGACCCTATACCGGTTATAGTGTCCAGACAATTATAAAATCCATTATTAATTGGGATAGTAGGTGCAGAACTCGGTGTATGCGCATCAATAGTGAGCGACCATGTTGAACTGTATTTACTCCACACTCCATCTTCATCCTTGGTACGAACTTTCCAATACCATTTGCCGTCCAATATCATAGTATAATTCGTGCCTAATGGAAATTCCCATCTTTGTTCAGAAGTGGTTAATTCGCCTGAATCGTAAGTTACATTTTCAAACCCAATATCATTATCGATCAGTAGCTGGAACGCTTTCTGTTGCATCGAATCATGATCCTTAAATATCCATCTGAAGACTGGTCTATTATCATTTAGCTGATTTCCGTTGCTTGGACCCATTATTATCGTATCAGGCAAACAATTATATGAAATCGTAACATCTTCCAAACTTGGCGAACCGGTTAATTTACTAATATTTAAATAAACCTTATATTGAACCCACCGATCACTGGTATGACCAGACCAAATATCTGTTGGTGATGAAGTATAATATGTTGATGTGATACCATCCAGCCCGATAAATTCTTTGGAATTTAAGCTTGACTCATTAGTTGCAGTTCTAAGCTGGAACTTGATCGTAGTATTATCAAGTACCACAGCGTTCCAGGAGATCGCATCAAAAGACGAATTTGAACCTGTATCATATGGCATGGAAATAAAAGTTCCATTCTTTGTTGATAAATAATAACTATACATCCAAGTATCAGCAAGGGTACCACTGCCGCCTAAGCCACCAAACATTATAAATTTGTATTTTTCATGCACTGCAGCCATTGCATGAACATGTCTAGCATTTGGTTTGATTATTAACGTTTTTTCTTTCCAGGAATTTTCGCTCAAATCATAAATCCAAGTATCATCATAATAAAAAGTTCCAGTATTGTAATTATAACCTCCGAACAGTAATATCTTGTCTGTTCCATTTATAGATGCCATTGTATGACAGTATCTATCCACCGGTCGGATAATAGGACTTTTCTGTTTCCAAGTGTTATTACTCAAATCATATATCCAAGTGTCTCCTCTATATCCATTAGTGTTGTCTCCCCCAAAAAGTAAAATTTTATCGTCGCCATAGATTGGTGCCATTGCATGACAGTATCTTCTAACTGGCTTGTTGGTTGGAGTTTTTTGTGTCCAGTTATTTTTACTTAAATTATATACCCAAGTATCATTAAGATATCCTCCATTAAATCCACCAAAAAGTACCACAGTATCATCACTATAGGCGGAAGCCATTGCATGACCATGTCTACCGCTTGGTTTATTTAATGGATTCATCTCTGTCCAGTTATTATTACTAAAATCAAATACCCAAGTATCATTACACCATCTATTGTTACCTTCCCAGTAATGCCCACCGAATAGAATTACTTTATCATCACCATGGATAGAGACCATTGCATGACAATACCTACCTATTGGGTTATTACCAATAATTACTTCTGTCCAATTATTATCACTGTAATCATATATCCAGGTATCGTTAAGGTAGTTATAATTGCCAAATTTTCCGCCAAAGAGTAGAACTTTATCAGTTCCCCAGATAGATGCCATTCCATGACCATATCTGTCTCTTGGTTTTTTTGTGGTCGATTTAAAACTCCACTCGGCCAACTCTGATAAATTTATTAGCAATTCCGCATTATCACCACTACCTTGTATTGTTGTATTATTAAACGTTCCATTATTGAAATCATTTTTTGAAGTCTGTATCCACATAGAGGCGGCTTCCACACCACCATCATCATTCACACCTTCAAAAACTAAAATGCCAATAAAACCTGCGGTGAGTAATAAATATATAATAGAAATTGAACCCAAAGCTCTTTTATTCTTAACAATCTTCAATATATCACTTCCTTTTTAATTGTATAATTAATTTATGAACAAACATCGAACATAAATAAAATTTGAACACAAGAATTCCCCTTCTTATTCTTCATTTTCATTACCCTCCATTTCTTTTTCTTTAAAATTTTCTTCCTCTTGTTCTTCCTCTTCTTTATCCACCCTTTTAGATTTCATCCTCTTCACCACTATAATGAGAATAATAATAATAATTATGATTATGATTATAAGAACAAGTACCAAATCCACCATCGTTCCCATACCAAATATTCCTTTATCTCCTTTTTTATCATCATTATCTTTTCCTTCATCCTCTATTACGATTATAGAAATAGATTTACTCAGGTTCCCAATCTTAATCTCCAAAGTATATGTCCCCTTCGCGTCAGGTGCTGGTATTGTGATGGACCAGGTGCCGTTAGCCAGGACCTTACCTGTTGCCGTTTTTCCAAACAGAGTTATTGTAACTTGAGTGCCTTTCGTTAAACTAGATGATGAACCAGTAACTATTATTAATTCACCAGGTTTCACCTGGGTATTGTTAACTGGAGAGGTAATATTAATGGTTGGTATGGGAGATGAGGACGGGGTTATTATCTCTTCTTCAGTTTTGAAATTGAGAATAAATGGATGATCTTTAAGAACAAGACTTGTTTCCGATTTTGCCATGCCAATAGTAATTACATAACTAGTATTGTAACTGAGATTATTTATAAAATCTATTCGTAATTCCGTATTATTC
>CBFDAW010000283.1:0-5033 GCA_965602865.1 uncultured Thermoplasmata archaeon | reverse complement strand
AACATTTTAGAAATGCACTTAGGTCAGGTATTACCGCTTTTTTCAAGTTGCACCCCCGGGAACAATGTCCCCTATTCCACCCCAAACTACTTCAAACCAAAACCAGCTGGCTCAATAAATTGGCAAATCAATTGTGTTATTTATACATTTTTAATCGAAAAAATTATGTAGTTGTAGTGAGATTAAGTAAATAATTAATTCAGGGGTGGAGCGGTTTGGAGGCACCGTTATGAATAAAATGTTAATGATAATAATAGTAGTAATAATAGCTGTAATCCTGATAGCTGCAGCATTTTCACTTACCCCACGGGATGATGAAAAAGAGGAGATAGAAAATAAAGTTCCGATTGCGGTTATTACTTCACCACAAGATGGTCAAGTGTTTTCTATCGAAAATGAAATAGAGTTTAGTGCGGCTTCAAGCTCAGACCCAGATGGTGAAGTTCTATACTTTGATTGGAGATCTAATATGTCAGGTAAACTGGGTTCTTCGGAAATCTTTAAATCCCTGCTTGATGTAGGAGCACATGAGATTACTTTAACGGTTTCTGATAGCGAAGGTGGCGAAAATTCCACCAAAATAAATATTACTATTTATCCCCTTCCTTTTATTTCTATATATTTACCTCCAAAGGATGAAGACTATTATTCGAATATACCGGTTTTCCTCAATGGTTCAAACAGCAGTTCAAAATATTCATCATCATTGAATTATACCTGGACATCTGATTTAGATGGTGTATTGGGTAATTCCGAGACATTATTTATCAATCTCTCGGTTGGCACACATACAATAACTCTCGAAATAAGCGACGGTTTAACCACGCAAAAAGAGCAGATAACGCTCGAGGTTAAGGAAAATAAAGCACCAATAGCAGTTATAAATTCACCAACATATAATGATGTGTTCTTAATCTCAGCCACAATATTTTTTGACGCCTCATTTAGTAGCGACCCGGAGAACCATGAATTATTCTTCAATTGGACTTCGAATGTAGATGGTCTAATAGGTACTCAAGATTCCTTCTATGCAACGCTTTCGGCGGGAACTCACATCATTACTCTGATAGTAAACGATAGCTATGGTGGTTCTACGGAAACTTCCACGGTCATTATGGTAAATACACCGCCAGTCGCGGATGCGGGTGTGAATCTAACCATTGAGGTTGGAGAACAAGTCGAGTTCGATGCTTCAAATTCAAACGACCCTGATGGCGATGAACTTACTTATAAATGGGATTTAGGTGACGGAAATAAGGATATGGGTAAAAAGGTTGACCACACATACAATCTTGAAGGAATATACAATGTAACCTTAACAATTGATGATGGTAAGGGTGGGGTTGATAACGATACGATAGTAATTGAAGTGGTCTATGTATTCAAGGGTACGGGTGTTTATGGTCATGTATACAATAATAAGACTTTAAAACCGATGAAAGACATCGAGATAGAATTATACAATGACGATTGGTATGACACGGAAAGCGATATTTCAGGATATTATGAATTCAATGATGTATCCGAGGGCGAGTATTGGTTAGAAGTTTGGCTGGATGGTTATTATGATTATTCGCAAGAGATTACTATTGTTAAAAATCAAGGTATTAAAAAGGACATATATATCGACCCATACCCGCCGGAAACCGCTAAGATTTATGGTAATGTGTATGACAATGAGACCAAAGAACCACCAGAATATGGATATGTCTCTATATTTGATGAGAAAGGATATAATAATTATTCAGATACTGATGAAGATGGTTATTATGAGATGAAAGTCCCGGCGGGTGATTTTATATTTGTTTGTTCTGGTTGGGATTGGGTAAATGATATTCCATATGATTATTATTATGTTGAATTGACTCTATCCGATAACCAAGAGCTGGAGCTTGATATTTATTTATTAAGATTTCGACCAGCTGAAAGTAATATTACCATAAAATTTAAAAATTGGAATGAAATAGATATTACTACAACAACGATTGAATACTCACAGACGGGTTGGATGAGAGATTCGCTGGACGCAAATGATGATGGTGAGATCACCCAGGCGGAAGTTGATGCATATGAAAATCAGATGGAATTAATGGTCGAAATAGAATGTTCAGATCTAACTACCCAGGAACTTCTATTGGTTGATGAGATTGATTATCTATATATTAAAAATAGTATTGATATTGAGATAGGAGGTGCCGTGGGACCTGTTACTTCCACAAACCCTATTACCACCATCTATTCCATGGATTTAAAATCCAACCATACGGTTTCAATTGCGGATACTCATGAAATCAAGCTGATGGCGGAATATGATGATCCCCTTAACTATTTATATATTTATTATATAGAATTACCAACCTTTCCATCAACCTATGAGATGACGAATTATACAGAATCAGAAAATGTGAATGTAACTAATATAACCGGTTCGGAAATAATAATTGATCCATTGGAGGACCCAAACGACGATGATGAGATTTACGGCGAATGGGTAGCGATGGAAGCAACGAAAATTTAATTAGAAATGGAGAAAATCAATATTAAATTAAGAAAATAATTAACCTATGGGGAGAATAGTTCGGAGGCAGCATTATGAAAAAAATCCTGCTTATTATTTTCGTAGTAATAATAGCGGTCATACTAATTTTTGCAGCAATTGTAATTGATGCCCCAGATAAAGAAATTCAGGTGGTACCAAATAAACATCCGATTGCGATTATAGATTCACCTGGCGATGGTCAAGTATTTTCAATGAACGAAGTAATTAATTTCAGTGCCACTTCGAGCACTGACCCGGAGGGTGAAAACGTTTACTTCAGCTGGAAGTCCAATATTACCGGTAGATTTGGGGATGGGGTGACCTTCAAATCGAAACTCAATGTTGGATATCATGAAATTTCATTAACGGTAACCGATGGTAAAGGCGCTGAAAATACCACGGTAATTCGGATAATAGTATACGCAATACCATTTGTATTTATTAAAACATCGAAACCGGATCGGGATTATTATTCAACCGAGCGCATTTTTTTAAATGGTTCGAACTCCAGTTCGGAATTTTCATCTGAGTTGAATTATACTTGGAGATCAGATATAGATGGAATATTGGGATATTACAAGAATTTATTTGCAAATCTCTCAGTAGGTATTCACAATATCACCTTAGAAGTGAGCGATGGTTTAACCACGGTTACGAAAAACATTACTATTGAAATAATAGAAAATGTCGAACCGATCGTGGTGATTACGTCGCCAAAATACAATGATATATTTTTGGTATCCTCGGATATTTTGTTTGATGGCTCAAATTGTAGCGACCCGAACGGACAAGATTTGGATTTTAATTGGACCTCGAATATTGATGGGTTGATAGGTATTAATGAAACTTTTTATTCTAATTTATCCGCGGGCGTGCATATTATCACATTAACTGTGGATGATGGCTATGGCTGTTCTTCCGAGGAACAGATAGTAATTACCGTGAATACACCGCCGATCGCCGATGCCGGACCCGATCTGGTGAAGGAGGTTGGTGAAAAAACCGAGTTCAATGCATCGAATTCCTTCGATTTGGATGGTGATAAACTTACTTACGGCTGGGATTTTGGCGATGGATATTCAAAAGCAGGAAAAATAGTATCTCATAGTTACCTTCATGAGGGTAAGTACAATGTGACTTTGACGGTTGAGGATGGTAAAGGCGGGATCGCTAATGATAGCCTGGAAGTTGAGGTGATATATATATTTCGGGGCACTGGTGTATATGGTTATGTATATAATAATAAGACACAAAAAACGATCCCAGGGATCGAAATTTATGCATGGTCTTGGGATTGGAATAATGACACTTATTACGAAAATGAAACAGAAACCGATGCTTTTGGATATTATGAATTTCATACACCAGCTGGCGAGATTTGGTTAGATTGTTATAAGGACGGTTATATATCATATTACTCTAATGTAACCGTGGGAAAAAATAAGGGTATATTAAACAATATTTATCTTAAACCCATGCCGCCAGAAAATGCGAAAATCTTCGGTTATGTATATGATAATGATACCAAAGAGCCATTATATGATGCAGATATCGAGTTATATAACAAAGAAATTCAGTATTATACTTCCACATACACCGAAAAAACAGGATATTACGAGATTTCGGTACCCGCAGGGACATTCACTCTCGAATGTTATTATTATGACTGGCAAAAGGACCTTGACTTTGAAACGCACCACACACAAATTACATTTCAGGAGTACCAAATTATTCAATATGATATTTATTTATTAAGAGAGCGTCCAACCGAAATTAACATTACCATAGAATTTACCACCTGGGACCAAATATCATTGACCCAAGTATATATCGAATATTCAAATACCTATTGGAAACGGGAATGGATGGACCAAGATTATAATGGCGAAGTCACCCAGGAAGAGGTGGATGAGTATGAAGAAATGGAGGAGTCGTGGTATAAAAATTCAAGCTTCGATATTGAAGACTTACTTTTTGTTGATAACATAACTTATAATTATGTTGAAAATTCAATGGATATCGAGATTGAGGGAGCTGTGGGGTCAGTAAGCTCTTCCAAACCTCTTATTACGATCTATAATTTGAAATTCGAATCAGATACTACAATTCCCATATCGGATTCTCATGATATTCGGTTAAATGTGAATTATGATGACTCCGATTACAAATATATTTACTATATAAAATTTCCAACCAAACCAACACAATATGAAATGACAAATTATACCGCGACAAAATTTGTAGAAGTTTCTGGCAAGAACTTAGTAAAAATAGACCCCGGCGACGACCCCGAGCCAAATGACGATTATTACTCCGAATGGGTGAAGATTGAAGCAGCAAAAAAATAGTTGGTAACTACTTGTTTTGAATTTTGATCTTATGGAATGATAATAGTACAGAAAATGAAATATATATAAAACATCAGATAAAAATCAGTTTTTGGGAATCTTTCCCAAGATATAAGTATGTTTAAGTAAATTGAACCAATAATGTT
>CBFDAW010000282.1:0-5033 GCA_965602865.1 uncultured Thermoplasmata archaeon | reverse complement strand
AGGCTCCCATTCCACAGGGTCCCAGAATACATCAGTGAGGTTCAAATCCGTAAAACTCGTATCCTCGTCAAACCGAATCTCACCGAAGAAGAATAATCTACTAAAGGGTGTTTTGATCTTCGGCGGGTCGTTGATCGGAAGTACCGTGACTTCTAACTTATGCGTAGCATTTGGTTCAAACGGAAAATCAGATGCATTTATTTTTATTTTATTATTCCCATACTGGTTCTTCAAGGGTGTCAACTTCAATTTTGAATTACTAACTATCTTTATCCTAAGGCAATCGGTCTCGTATTGTGTCGTTTTATTACCTTCTTCGTTAATTAAGTAAAAGATCATTTCATCTTCTTCTGCATCAACAAAGATATCATGTAAATTGATATATTGAGTTTTATCATCTTCCTTCATTTCCAAATAACTCGGTGCGGTGGGGCGGATTTGCGGCGGGATATTATTTTTAATATATGGACCCTCATATGACACCTCCTTTTCACCTTTCGAGCCGGTGGCATAAGTATGCTGATCCCAGCTATCAATTTGATACCAAAAATCTCCCAAACCAAGTTCAAGACCATCTACGGTCACTGAGTATTCCGCAGGAGAAGTAAGTGAATTAAAAACAGTATTTTTTGCATCCACGGAATCTAATTTGTAAACATTAATTAACTTTGACCTCTGGTAGATTAACACTCGCATTATAATGGGCTCATAATTTGCTTTACTGTAATAACCTAATTTGAACCGAAAACGGTCATAGATCCGTCCCTCGGGTATGTTGGTTCTTACCGATTTCACTTCAACATCCAATAATTTGGGTCTGATAACGGGTATGGACGCTACGCGAGTGATTTTGAAGCCGCTTTGGGTATTAATCGCGTCATCCTCCAGATCGTCCGAAAAATCAGAATCATTGAATTTATGTACTGTTGGCCCGATTAATGAATCAAAGCCATAAGTATTCAAAAAGAAACCGATATATGTTTTTGATATCCTATCCTCATTTAGATAAACATCATAGTGAATATCGTAAAGATTGATATTCTTATTGATACCGGGGACTTTATGTTTACTGGCATTTTGAAAGCCACCATAGACCAGTTTCTGATCGCTTGCGCGTTCATGAAGGATCACTGCACACAACTCTGCTACGAATTTGTTGTTATTTCCATCATCATATGGAACTGGGAAGCCTTTGACTGATGCTTTTATAGACACATTCACTCCAATCATCTGACTATCAACCGGTGCTTCGATTACGAACCAATCAAAGGTCTCACCATCCATGTCGAGAAACTTATCCTGAGGACCCGTATTGGCGGCTGTAATAAGATAAGCATTCCTAACGTCCCAGCCGCCATTTAGGTCTCTAGGTGGAATATTCTCCGTGCTCCAACTAATTGAGAGCTCATAATCCAGTGCTTTTGCGGGCGTACTGGGGCGACCGTCGATACAGATATAATAATCACCCAGGTGACTGGCTCGACCCCAGCATGGTTGCCAGGTAGAGCCGCTGCCGCTGTATGATTCCTGGTGTAATAGTACCAGTTCCTTATTATCTATAATCGTATCACCATCGAAATCCCAATAAACATAAAGCCTCACAATGACCCAATCCGTACTACCGACCGACGATAATTTCGAGGGGGTTATGGTAATATTATAAACCTTTCCGCCTGGAGGTGCAATTTGTAATGCTGACACTACAAACCAGTGCAATTCACCTTCTTTTACAACACCTTCCATTATGTCACCGCTATTTGGAACCGATGTTGCATCTTTTGGATCATCAGTACCTTTGTTCTGATGTGGTATTTTCGCCCTGGTCCCCCTAGGTTGAGCATTTTCTTTCGACTCGGCAGCCGGAGAATCAGCGATATCCTGGTCCGAAGCGACAGGAGCGTCGGAAATTGAATCCCGAGGATTATCCCGGACTACCACTGAGCTAAAAAAGGGCATTAATAATATTACCAGGGAAACACAAAATATTATTTTCAAATATCTTTCCAACATAACCATCTGCTCCCTATTATATGGTACCTTAAAGAAATTATGCCATAATATTTTACTATTCAAGGTTCGAGGGGGTCTATTGCATTGTTGGTAAATCGTTTAGTAGCGTCAAGAAATGAATTAATATTAGTTAAATAACTATTATCAAGTTCTCATGAACGACCTATGCGGATCCGTTGCTAGAATCAATACCAGAGATTATCCCAGTAACCTTATTTTATCAATATATATATAATTTATATTTAAGATTATTGGTTCTAAAAATACATTGTTGAGTATGAAAATGGAATTCTCTATTAAGTTCAATGGACCCTTGGAGCTATAAATTTTTCGAAAAGCGTGCCTGCCGAAAGCCGAGTGGTGCGGGCACGCTTTTTAACAGGATAAATTTCGATTTTATTTGATTATTCTTCAACCGTAATTACTGGCACAGCTGAACGTGCTTTAATCTCCTCTTCTATATTTTTCTTACCCCAGAGAAGTGCGCTACTTTTGGGCGATTTTCCGATAATTATAAAATCCACTTTATTTTCATGAGTATATTTTACAATTCGTTCCACCACATCTCCGATGTCAATAATGGTACCCACAAGCACGTTTTCCGCGCTACCCATTTGCTCGAATATACCTAAGATCTCCAGGCCCTCTTCCTCGCGTGGCCTTGAATATTCCGGCATTACGTAAAAGGCTACGATCTTACCCTCCACCTTCTTGGCAAATTCCATAGAATATCTTGCCAGTTTCTCGGCGGTCTTTACATTAGATGAAGTCACCAGGATTCGTACACCCTCACCGGTCACCGTGACCTTGGGTCCTGCTCCACCTACATGCCAGTCACCAAGTTCAAAATAATCAGTACCATGGCTGGGATAACGACGTACATTTGTGTAACCACTTAGGTCCGCTAATCTCTTCTCAGCAGCCAAATCCTTTTTGTAAACCAGCGTCCTATATGGGAATGGTATTTCCACACCTTCGGAATCAAATCTATCCTTTATAGCTTCCAAAAGATCGGATCGCACTTGTTCACGGTCTAAGGCGTGTTTAAGCCAGACCCACAACTTTAGATTAATGGAAAAATCGGCGTACTTATCCATCATCACGAACGGTTGGGGGGTATTAAGTATTCTGGTATGTGCTCGGGCTTCCTCGATCATTATCTTTTTTGCCAAACGCCAATCAGAACCGTAACTTATTCCTATATCGATTTTTTGTACGATAACCGGCGACTCCCGGGTATAGTTCCAGATCTCATTCTTTGCTATATACGCATTAGGTACTACTACAAGTTCACCTTCCACGGTCCTAATTCTTGTTGTATTCAATCCGATTTTAATGATATCCCCCCAGGTCTCGCGACCTATCTCGCCCACACGTACTCTATCTCCTATGATAAATGGTTTATCACCGGCTAGCATGAAGCCCGCCATTATATTGGCGATGCTATCTTGCATCCCGAATGCAATTGCAATGCCAATAAATGCTAATGCACCAGCTACTACAGTAACTTCAATGTTGAAATAAGAAAGTATAAGACCAGTCATAATCAGAACTGATAGAATCTTAACCAGATTTTCCATTGCATTTGCCGCATGCATCTCCATTTTTCGCGGGATTAGATAATTTACTCTAAATACAAATAAAATTAAACCGGTGGCAAATACAACACCTATTATGATACTGGCTAATCCAAAAAAGGTAATAATCGCCCAATAAAAAGGTAAGTTCTTAGTATTCGGAAATGCGATCTGGAGGGCGATATATACGCCAATAAGAATAAATAGAGCGTTCATCGATGTCTCCAGTTTCTCATGTTCTTTGGAAATTGTCCATTTGGTAACTCCTCTACCGAATAATGCCTGAAGCAATAATTTTGTTATAGGAGATAATATGGTCTTAATAAATATAATAAATATAAGAATAATAATGAAAAACTGAATTATCATCCATAATGTAAATGGATAATCCATAATACTAAACTCGGTATATATATCAAATCCCAGAGATTTTATTGTTACGAACCCAAATACAATTAATATCGTCCACCATACAAAGCGTCTAACTCCCCGGTCAATGGTTCTAAGCTGGTGCCCCAGTTCACGCCGTTGTTTTTTCTCACCTTTTTTACCATATATTTTTTTGGACCGTTCATCTATTACTCTGATGATTTGAGCTATATATCTTGGGAGATATCTCGATAAAACTATAGCTAATAAGATGGCAATTAACATAATCATTATAGCAATAATTATTCTCCACAATGGCGGGCTGCCGCCAATGGTCATGTTCCAATCGATAATTTGCCAGCTTATTTCCTGCACTATTCTCACCGGTTGATAATCAATATATAATTGTAATATTAATTTTTTTCTCCTTAGTGGTATGAAGCGCTATTAACCGAAACATATAAATGGGATGACTTACAATAACTATCCGAGTGAGTAGCAATGGTGTTTTAGGAGGCAATAAATGGAAGCTAAATCTATTAGAAATATCAACATATTGACAGACACATCAAATATATTGACAATTGATAAACTAACTAAGGCAATTCAAAACAGTGTGGGTATTCAGGGCATAGAAAAAGAAGAAGCCCGACGGATGGCTGAACATATGATGAACTTTTTTGGATACAGCGATCGTATTATTGATAATATTCTCGAACCCGAGGACCGGGATGTATTTTACATGATGGAAGATTCCGGGATATTAGTCACCGAGCGTGAAGAAACCACATTATATGACGGTCGTGAATGGCGGATTAATTATTGGTTATTTTGTAAAGACCGTATCCATGAACTTACCCATAAAAAAGCTAAAAAGGCAACCAAAGAAAAAGATGAAGAGTTCGATATCTATGAGGATATCCCTGAAGAGGTCTGGGGAAGAAGTTAAAACTTAATTTATTACCTATTATTTTATTTTAAATAAGGCTCCTCTTTAGGACTTGTGGAGATTTAATGCATTATTATACTTAAACAGATAGAAATGTATACACTACAATTATTTTAAAGTTATTTGTT
>CBFDAW010000281.1:0-5047 GCA_965602865.1 uncultured Thermoplasmata archaeon | reverse complement strand
AGTAGTATTTTCAAGCATCCAAAATAGTTCTGCTGATGTTGTTGTGATGATCGAACCGTTCGGCGGGCTCCAGAGCTTTACCTTCGGTATAAACTGCTGTAACCAGGTATTGACTTTTATTTGATATATTTCCGATTCAGTTGGGCCATTCCCCGCGAGATCGGATGCACGCCATTTGATACGATTCCTGGTGCCATCGGGGAAGGTCAGGTTTAAAGCGATATTAATTTTCGATCCGGCTTCTAATCCCGGTACACTCATCCAAGAGCTCCATGAGACGCCATCATCTTTTGAGATCGCATACTCGACCGTAGCCGCGTCAACACCGGAGATCACATCTGATATAGTAATCCCAATCTCAACCTCTTCTGAAGGTGATTCATAATCCGCCGATGGCAAAGCATTTGAAAATATTACACTTTCAAGATCAATCAATATCCGATATTCATCGCTTTCCACCGGTCCATTACCAACCGAGTCTTCAGCTTGCCATTTAATAAGATTATTTTTTCCTTCTTCCAGAAATATTAAATCTTGAGGTTTTATGCTTTTTCCAGACTTTAATTTGGAAATCCCATTCCAGTCACTCCATGTTTTCCCGTTATCTGTTGAGAAACAGCGTTTCACACTTGATCCTTTTACCTCTCCGCCGCCAATATCTGTTATAGTAACGCCTACGAGTACAAATGTTGAAGTAGTTTCCCATGTAGTGTTATCTGGTGTCGGATTCGAAAACGTAACATTATCGCCGTCAATCCTGATCGTAAACGTTTCGTTCGTGGCGTCGCATTCGGGTGGAATACCGGTTATATTTATTGTGTGTATATCGCCGTCTAAATCTGTTGCAGAAGCCGCAACTGTTTGTATAGTGAAATTCCCCCCCGCTGCCGGCGAGTCTAACCATGAGTTACCAATTTCATCCCAAATTGAGACATTAAATTCGTCTACCGGTGGATAAACATCTGTAGTATCTTCGTATACGACCGTTAAACCTGTCCAATTAATTTTTTCTCCGCCACAGACCAGCTCACCATCTGCGATTGTTCGGTTATCTTCACCTTTAACCTTTAATTTGCCATTAAACACGAGATCGTTTTCCACACGATAAAACTCCGTAGCATTGAACCATGCTGGTGATAAAATCGCACTCGTCGCATAGGCTTGAACATTATGTAAATTCTCATCGGGATAGTTCCAATTAAAAGTAACATTGAAATCTATAGCCCAGAAATCAAAATAATTATAAACTTTGCTTGAAGAGTCGATGGAAACATAATTATTGGGGTCTGACAGCTTTGAAAACTTTCTCGTAGAACGATCCCAAAATAGTTTGATATTGGTGCCAAGCGGATCAAAGGTTAAGCGAACAAATCCTAAATCAGTTAGTGATGCAGTATCGGTAATGTTGACTCTGAAGGTATACTGACATAGTCGAGAATAAACTAAGTTTGTTGATGTGGTATTCATAAGCAATGATAATGAAGTAATATTGATAATCGGGCCGATTGATAGTTTGATAACCAAAACATCCCAGCCACCATTATGTGATGTATCATACGCACCTGGTGTAGTCGGAAAATCAGATGAGGAGGTTCCCCCAGCTAAATATATGTCCCCATAATTATCTATTGCAATATCACTGCACCCATCATCCGATAACCCACTTAAATAGGTAGAATATAATAGGGTTGAATTCTCAATATTGATTTTAGTAATAAAAGCATCTCGAACTAGAGTACTGTTCCCTTTGTTTAATGTATTATAAATAGCATCTAGCGTTAATGGAAAGTCTGTTGAATTGGTGTTCCCAGTCAATAAAATGTTTCCCTCATTGTCTAATTCAATATTTCCTATATCTCTATTATTTCCACCAAAATAGGTAGAATATAAAAGAGAAGAGCAATTTGAATTCATTTTGAGAAGAAAAATATCAATCTCACCATTTAATGTTGTATCATAGGCACCAGGAGTTATTGGGAAATTAGATGAATTCGTTTGCCCTGCTAAAAATAAATTAGAATTTGAGTCCATATCTAACTCATAAATAGCCTCGTAATCATTTCCACCAATATAGGTTGAATTTATTAGTTTTGATCCTGTTGTATTTAGTTTAAATAAGCAGGCATCCGTCCCTCCACCATTAAATGTTGTATCATATGAACCCATTGTAGTTGGGAAATTAGAGGATTTAACCATACCAATTACATATGTATTACCTACAGAATCAACGGCTATATCCATACCAATATCCCAACCATTTCCCACGATATATGTACAATAGATTAATTTAGAGCCGTTTGAATTAAGCTTGATAACATAAATACTACCCTTACTGCCCGTGAAACCAAATGTTGTATTATATGCACCAGGTGGAATTAGAAGATCTGCTAATTCCGTCACACCGGTTACATATGCATTATTATTTGAATCTATAGCAATACTTTCGCCCCACTCCTGTCTTTCTCCTCCAATAAAGGTACTATAAATAATTGATGACCCCGTTTGGTTAAGTTTTAAAACAAATGCATCATAATTGATGCCATGAGCAATACTATGAAATGTATCATAGGCACTAGCTGTAACAGGAAAATCTGATGATGTTGTATACCCGGTCACAAACGCATTTCCCTTGGAATCTATTGCGATTTCCCAACCGGATTCATGACCCATTCCACCAATATAAGTAGAATAATAAAGTGCTGAACCATTTTTATTAAGTTTAAAAATAAAGACATCTGATGAGCTATTATACATTCTATCATAAGCTCCAGGCGTTGTAGGGAAATTTATTGATCTTGTACGACCAGTTACATAAGCGTTTCCAATTATATCAATTTCCATAGCATAGCACCCATCTTCTGAATTTCCCCCAATAAATGTGGAGTAAATCAAAGGATCAATAATAAGAGGCAAAGTTGAATCGTAATTATTATAATTAACCACCCTATCTTTGACAACCAATTTTTCCTCCACAGGTATATGTTCATCCCCTTCTATTTGATATACATATAGTCCCCCATCAATAACAGTACCAACAGATGTTTCTATAAATAAATTAATCCCATCAGTTTTAACTTCAACACTTTCATACTCCAATTGTATATCCTGGGCAATTCCACCCGGATGAATTATAAAATCGTATTTAATCCCATCAGGTACTATCTTGTAAACTAAATCAATATCATCATACAAATTTTCGTAATATATCTCTCGATAGTTTGGTACTTCCGTTCGCCATTTAGAGGAATCATTCCCGTAAAAGAAATTGCTATTCCAGCTTAATCTATCTCTCCCTATCGGTATAACCAAATTCGCACCTACGAACTCTTGCTTGAACACTATGCGTCTGTATTTTGGAGGCTCTTTTAGTTCAAACCTAGCCATAGGGTTAAATGGGTCATTTAACTCTCGGTCGTTCTCTTCATCAATATATTCCCGCAACTCAAACCACACACCGTCGTCCGTGAACCAAAGCCCGCCGCCTTGGTCATAAAATCTTACAGCATCATTCTCGAGCTGACCGCGGTTCGCAGTGAAGGCTCGCGGTGTGTTAGCTAATAATTCATTAGCATCCACTGGGAGTAATTTTTTGTTAGGAATCTCAGAAAATTGATCATCTTTTGCTGTCGTAGAACCTAAGCCTGGATCAATAACGATGAGTTCAACTAAAAAACCTAATATGATGAATGTTACAATAAACTTCTCTAACAGAAATTTATCCCCTAGCATAAAATAAAAATAAATTTCAATGTATATAATAACTTTGGTAAAACTTACTTATCGTAGTTCTGAATTCTTATTTTGATGTTCACTCACTTCTTTATCTTGCTCTTGAGGTTGAATGGTATCCGATTCTTCTGGTGTTCTTTGTAATGTTGGATAGGTGGTTGCTCCAGTAGGTACGGGTACAGACTTATCAGCCTCCGATTCTTCTATTTTACTCTGGGCAGGCGGCAATTGCGGCAGCTTTGGGGTTTGTGGTATTTGTTGTTGAGTAGATGTTTGAGCAGTCGAGGGCGAGCTTGCCAATACCGGTGTAGTAGAAGTCGTGGTTGGTAGTTCCTGAGCAGCATTACCCGCTGCCAAACCGGGTAGCTGTGGAATAGTTTGCGCCCCCACGGAAATCACAGCAGTGGGAAGCTCACCGGGCTTTACGGTTACCGCTCCGTTTGTAGATTTCTTCTCTTTATCACGCTTCCTTCGGTTATTAACAATGATTACCAATACTAGGATGATTATGATTATAATGATAATAAATAAAATGTTCAAAAATGTGAACAAAAACGAAGAGCCATGATCTTCGGGTTCATCTATTCCAAATATCTTCACGGTCAATTCTGCTTTTTCCTCAACGACCAGGCCATACTCAACAGCCCTCCCGGAAACTGCCGTGACAATTAATATTACTTCGCCTTTTTTCGCCTCTTCTGCAATCGTTACCGTGATATTGAACACCGCACTACCATCCGGGCTCGCATCCATTGTGCTTGGGTTGCTCACTAGTGCATTTATATCCGCGTCCGTTGGAACATCTACGCTCAACGAGATAGTATCCGTCAGCTCTCCGAGGTTATAAACAGTTGCTTGAACGGTTACCACATCACCGGGTACCTGCTCGAGATACGGCGGATTAACTGTTAGTTTGAGCTCGATTTGTGGTATGTAATCTCTATCGACCGTAAACGACCAGGTCTCTGACTCGGGACCCCGGACTGCACCAGTCCACGGCACGACCTTCCAGTAATATGTTTGATTATCTTCAAGAGTGCTTCGGGGTAAAAAATATAAGTTTGGGCATTTTTCGTATTCTACAGGAGCTTGATTAGTGTCCAGGTATACATCGTATGATAGAATCTCGCTGCCTTCGTACTCGAGTGACCATTGCAGAGTTGGTTTTGGTGATCGTATTATTGAGCCGTTCTCGGGTGAGAGCAGCGATACAGAAGGAACAGGAACGCTTGTGTCAACGCTGAATGTCCATACACCGGACAGACACCAGCCCGCATCAGTGCCAACATTCGGAATTACGGTCCAGTAATATGTCTCC
>CBFDAW010000280.1:0-5067 GCA_965602865.1 uncultured Thermoplasmata archaeon | reverse complement strand
TAAGATAGATGGATCTCCGAAATTAAATCCTTAGGTTAGATAAAGTGAGATTACCGTTCAACTATTATATTTACACACTCATTCCAAGGGCGTTTAAATTGTTTTAGACTTATTTGCTTTAGATTAGCTTCGTTTTAGTGCAGATACTTATAAGTATTTAAAACTTATTATTAATTTTATATTAACGAAAGATTTTTGCTAATTTGCAAGTGGGGCTTTAAAAAATTCTATTAAAATACTATGCGTTATATATAACTTAATAACAAATAAGTTATGGTCTTTATATTGTTATGTATTGTTCGATATATTCTAGTGGCGACCAGTAAACTAGTGAGGTCATTCTACAACGAATCGTCATAAAATGATTAAAGAAATAATGTTACTATGTTATGTTATTAAATGTGTTACGCATTCATTTCTTAAAATCATATTAATATAAAAATATTCAAAAATATAGTAAAATAAATAAAGTTAGAAATTAGTTCCTTATTTCTTTTTATAAAAAAGCTCAAATAATTTGAATCCGGTGAACCCTCAAATGAAACTTTCCGATTTTGATTATGACTTACCCAAAAAATTAATCGCTCAAACACCAAAGCAAAAACGAGATCATTCAAAGTTATTACTTTTAAATCTTGCTAACGATTTGATCGAACATCGTACATTCCATCAAATATCCGAGATTTTAACGTCGGATGATATACTCGTCGTTAATGATACACGAGTTATTAACGCCCGACTCTTCGGACATAAAACAACCGGCGGAAAAATCGAATTGTTAATATTAGAACCACAACTGTCAAATCATACCAATAATCAAATACCCGAAACCGCCGATTGTTTGGTAAAGGGTAAGGTCAGAGAGGGAACCGAGTTAGAAATCGCTCTGCAATCAAAGCCGAAGCAGAAAGGTCATCATATAGTTAAAGCCCGCATTATCAAAAATATTAGCGGTGGTAGGTTTAAGGTCGAATTCGACTCGGAAATTCCAATGAATGAATTTCTAGTGAAACATGGTCAATTACCACTTCCACCGTATATAAAAAAAGAACTGAATTCACCTGAACGTTATCAAACAATATATTCGACAAATTTAGGTTCCATTGCCGCCCCCACCGCCGGATTACATTTTACTTCCGAATTATTAGGGAATTTAAAAAGAAAAGGTATCAGAATAGCATATATAACCCTTCACATAAACTACGGAACCTTTACGCCTGTGCGCACCGAAGATATAACCTTACATAAAATGGAACGGGAATACGCCATATTAACCGAGAAAAATGCCGAGTTGATTAATACTGCATATAGCGCCGGGGGTAGGTTGGTGGCAGTGGGCACTACTACAATGCGAACATTAGAGACCATTGCACTTAATAATTCATCAACTAATAAAACCGTAAACCAATTAAAACCATGTCATGGTTGGACCGAGTTATTCATTTACCCGGGATTCAAATTTAAAGCGGGGGTCGATATTCTTATTACCAACTTCCATCTACCAAGATCTACCCTTCTTATGCTCGTTAG
Organism: uncultured Thermoplasmata archaeon; assembly: GCA_965602865.1. Taxonomy (GTDB): domain Archaea; phylum Thermoplasmatota; class Penumbrarchaeia; order JAEHCK01; family JAEHCK01; genus CBFDAW01. The sequence continues at coordinate 3,537 of CBFDAW010000280.1, read as the reverse complement.
CGCTTTTGCCGGTAGAGAGCCGATCTTTAGAGCATACCACGAGGCGATCGAGAAAAAATATCGATTCTACAGTTTAGGAGACGCTATGATGATCATTAAATAATTGAAATCGAAAAAGGAGAAATTCAATGAATTTGTTCAAAATAAAAAATATTTGTGCAGATGTAAAATCGTCAAGTGGTAAGGTAAGTTCTACCGTTAGTGGCACTGCAGCACGAATAGGAGCACTTAAAACCGCTCATGGCACGCTGGAAACACCGGCGTTTATGCCGGTTGCCACAAAAGGTTATGTCAAGACCGTCACACCGAAAGAACTCGTCGACATGGGCACGGAAGTTATAATTGCCAATTCATTCCTCCTCTATCTTAGACCGGGGTTAGAAGTAATTACGGAAGCGGGAGGGTTACATCAGTTCATGAATTGGTCGAACGCGATCTTCACCGATAGCGGCGGGTTTCAAATGATCCGCCCAGATTTCCAGGCAAAGGTCAGCGACCAAGGGATCACATTCAGTTCACCATTTGACGGTGAAAAACATTTGTTTACTCCGGAGAAGTGTATCGAAACCCAAGTTGAATTAGGTATCGATGTCGCCATGGTACTTGATCATTGCCCGAAATTCGGAGACTCAAGCGCAACTATTAAATCCGCAACAGAACACACCAGTAGTTGGGCAGAACGTAGTCTTGCAAAACTTGCCGAGATAAAATATAAAAAAACAAAACCACTCCCACAACTTTTCGGAATCATCCAGGGCGGCGTGGACCTTAAATTGCGAAAGTGGTCGGCAAGCACACTTACGAATTTGGATTTTGACGGTTTCGGTATCGGTGGGTTATCGATCGGCGAGCCAAAAAAATTAATGTATAATGTGCTGCGTCACCAGTTGCCGCTGCTGCCGGAAAATAAGCCACGATATCTCATGGGTGTGGGTTCCCCGGGAGACATTTTAAAGAGCATTGCACTCGGCGTGGATATCTTCGATAGCGTGTTTCCAACGAGAAACGCACGACATGGTACTATACACACTTATAATGGCAATATAAATATTAACCGTGCACCGTATTCCAAACAATTCGAATTATTAGATGAAGATTGCAAGTGTTACACTTGTTCATCGGGTTTTACCAGAGCTTATATAAACCATTTACTCAAGAACTACTCGATCCTTGGCATGCGGCTGGCTACTTTACATAATCTATACTTTCTACAAAACCTTTTACGTACAGCTCGGGAACGAATCAATGATGGTTCTTTCTTTGAGTTTAAGGATGAATTCTTAAATGAGTTTAAAAATTTCAGATAGTTGATATTAAAACTTATAACCACTTCATTTCGATCCAAACCGTTCGTACTCGCTAAATATACACCCACAATATTGCTGCCTGTATAGTTCCAGCTCCTTTGATATTTTAATGGACTCCTTCCAGTTCGCACGAAAATCTTTATAATAAAACTCGATCCCGTGTGAGTTCGCAAGCTGGTTGCCAAGGGCGCGAATATAATCATGTGGCTGATATTTGGACTCCAACAACGTGGTGGTAAATGCTTCAAAACCAGAACCTGCAGCACGCTCGGCAGTTTTCGCCAGCCGCAAAGCGATACAATAACCACATCGTGGCTTGAACTTTGCCTCATGGTTTTGCCCGCCTTCAACACTCGAACCCGAAGAAGTATCTCGGACTTCAATATTTTCTGTAGTGGTCGTATTTTCATCTTTTGATCTTACACGTATTTGAAGTGCATCTTTAACCTCGATTCTCTCTTGAAAACCATGTGCTGGTTGCGCGGGTTTGCTTTTTGTTGTTTGAAAGGGGAGCAAGTCATACTTGGCTTTAAGAGCCCCCACCAGATATTTATCGAGATCGTATTCTTTATCATAAATGACCTCAACAGGTTTGAGTGCGGTGTACCGCTCGAGACAATGGAGCCTATTTAAGAATTCCTGGTATGGGTGAATATTCGGATTAAAAAAATACCCGACTATCTCGTGTCCTTCGTTTGATAGAGTTCTATGAACCGTGGTGAAACATGGTGCGCAGCAAATATGAACAAGAATTCGCAAAATTATCAACTCTAAGTAAAATGATCTCAATAATATTCGATTATATTATTAATGTTTTTCTTTATCTATAAATGGGTAATCTGAAACCACACTTACGGCAAATAGTGTGTGTAGGATTAACTTCAACACCGCACCGAGGACAGGTTTTGGTTCTATGAGTTATTGATTTTTTATGATAGCCCAGGTTCTGGTAACAACTATAGCAATATCCATTTCCAATTGGATTTTTCGCACCACAATGCGGGCACTCTTGGGTATCATAACCAGTAATATCATGCTCTGGTTCGCCTTCCAGGTTGGTTGGTGTGGGTGTGTTCGGCGGCGGCTGTGGTTGAGATTGTGGCGGTGAAGGTGGCGTTAAATCGGAATAATATGTCATATCAATATAACAGTTCTGGCAATATCTACTACTCTTTAAATTCTTTGCCCCGCATCTCGGGCAATCTTGAACATCTAAGTTTTGTGGTGCTGGTTTTGGTTCCGGTACCCGTACCGGCGCCGGAGTCGGCACCGGTCTATTATAGGGTGTTTGTGGAACTGACGATTCATGGGGGTATATTATCAAACTTGCCCGACAGCCAATACAGTATTCTAAACCTTCAAAATTCTTCGCGCCACAATACGGGCATTGTTGAAGAATAAAGATTTTCGTAAATCTGCTTGGTTTTGTGCCGAATCGCCAAGCCGGCTGTACACGCGGTGGTACTGGTGCTTCAGAATGTAACATACTAGCATTACAAATATGGCAAAATTCACTGCCATCCAGATTTTCTTCGCCACAATTCGGACAAAAAGTCAAAAACCGTCTCTGGATCGTACGAAAATCCGGTTGATATATAGTTTCCGACTTTTCCAAATCGAGATTATAATCCGGATTTTCCTCGGGCTTAACATCCGCTGAAAAAGATTCAGCATCCCATTCTATATCTATATTTTCAATTAAATCACTGGAAGTTATTTCGGATTTGGCTTTAAATCTCTTGAGCTTAGAATCATATTTCTCTCTTTTTTCTGGGTCAAGCAGTATGTCTTTTGCATTATTGATCTTAATCAGTTCGTCTTCTGCTCGTGTCTTTGCCTCCTGATCATCCGTAAAAGCCAGTTTATCGGGATGATATACTCTCGCCAATTTTTTATAAGCTCTTTTTATCTCGATTGTTGATGCATCCTCTGATACATTGAGAATTTCATATAAGGATTCTATTTGTTTGTTTATCGAAAACACCCCTAGAAGTTGAAAACCAAATTAAGGATTGTGATTTATCGGGAGCTAATAGATATATGAGTATAATATTAGAAATAGTTTTTGTAGCCATGTAATATAATTGAAGTTTTATGTTTTAATTATTCTGTTGTATAAAGGGAGGGACCACTGCGACATTAAAATGATACTAATCGTTGGCGGGAGTGGTGGAACATACATTCCGCACCCTATTTAGAAAAAATCTCGATTTTTAAAATCAAACTTCTT
>CBFDAW010000279.1:0-5068 GCA_965602865.1 uncultured Thermoplasmata archaeon | reverse complement strand
GCATTAAAATATACTGGGCACATTATTAAAAATCAGATTTTATAAACTCAGGTTTGAAATTAAATAAGAGAAATTTTAAATTAGAATAATGTTTGAAAAAAATCTGTTTTTATTTCTTAGTATTATTCTTTTTGTTTTGTATATTCTCTAACTTGGCTAAACGTTTTTTTATTTCTTTAACATCTTCATGCATTTCTAGCATGGAGATCTCAAATGGTGTGAACCCCTTTTTAGTCAAGATACGATGACTAATATACATCCCTAAAAAAATTGCACCAACGATCGCCAGCATAGTGATGGCGATCAACATACTAATGAAACCGATGAAGTTCAAAAGGATATCCGTGACTTGAATCAATCCTGATAAGAGTCCAATTATTATAGCGGTAATAACTATTAAGGTGATAACCAGTAAAATATAAATTTTGGGTATTTGAAATTTTATTGTTTCGTTTTCATTTTGTAGCTTCATATTTGTTAAGATCCCCCTGGCTGAAGTGCATTATTTAATTATTAAACTCCCTATTATTTCTTTTCATTCTTCTTTTAATTCGTCTAATATTTTTTTATATGGAAGTGCATTTTTTTGTATTAATTCTTCCACTTCCTCATCTGTTGTTTTGTCGTATATGGTTATTATTATTAAATCTTCTCTCATTATATCTATATCAATCTTACAATCGAATTCGAAGATTTTTTCCTCTGATACTAAGATAATTTTTAAGTTGAATACTTTCTGGAGTGTGGAAGTTGATGTACAATAAGTATTATTCTCAATAATGGTTTGTTTCTGATCATCATATGACATCTCAATAGTTATATTGTCATATTTAAAATCACTAACCGCACTTTTTACCCATATCCTAGCTTCATCCGTCTCAAAATCATAATCCAATAGTAGCTCAGGCAAAACAGAGAACGAAGGGTTTGACTTTGGGTCTTGTAGTATACAACACATTGAAAGTAATAACGAAAAAAAGATGCAAATCACGACAAATTTCCGTATCATTCACCAAGCGATTAACTTCATGTGTTAAAAAATCTTCGTTAATCTGAAATTGATTCTTCTAGCATCATTTCTGTTAAATTCAAAAACGCTTGCTCGACATTGCTATTTGTCCTCGCACTTGTTAGAAAGACCGGTATTTCATTTCTTTTGGAGAATTCTTCGAGATTTTCATAATACACTTCGGCTTCCTTATATAAATCAATCTTGTTACCAATAATGACTATTGGCACTTTTTGTGTAACCTTAAAAAACGACCTGATCCAGCCAGAAAGATTCTCAAAAGTTTCCCGGCGAGTGATATCACAAACCACAAGTGCGCCGTTCCCACCGCCGTAATATACAGGTCGAACCCGTGATGCAGATTCATCTTTTTGACCTAAAATATCCCAGATCGATAAAATTATATTAACTTGGATCGGGTTCTCAATATTTTTAGTAAATTCCAAATCTATTTCTTTTTTCGAGACTTTGGCACCAAGGGTAGTAATATATTTATCATCGAACTCATCATGAACATATCTTCTAATTAAACTAGTTTTACCAACGGCAGTATCACCCAATAAACACACTTTTTTTTTCATTTTTTTAATATCAACCATTACAGATCACTTTGATGATGTTTGAATTAAAAAGATATTGAATATCATTACATTAAACCTGGACTTAATTTTTATTAACTACCAATTATATTCAAAATTTTACGATATGAATAATATACAAGTGATTTACTGCAGGAACTGCAAAATCATTCATATTATATTATTTTTTCTCAACTAGTTAAAATATGTTAAAATAAATAAAGAATAAAAGTAGAACCCAAGAAGCCAGATAAACCTAAGGCAATAGATATAGGTAACCCTGGTAGCATAGAATTTCGTTCGAGTAACCGTATTGTGATGAAGAATCCTATCAAGATTCCAATTACTGTACATAAACAAATCAACCAAAATATCCAGAGCCCGAAATATTCCAAAAGCTGGGACCCATGATTAAATATAAAATACGGTGTTAAAGGTTGTGATGCTAACATGGAATAGAAAACTAGGTCACCGATTCCTATGTCCCAATCTTTTGAGCTATATGTCATGCTTGTTAATAATGTATCAGTTTCATCGATATCTTTATTAAATCGTTGGTTCGTATCAATATTACTATTTTTCGAAGAAGGTGCATCATCTAATGAAATTTTAATGGACATAATATTACATAAATAATTATGTACTCTCGAATGAACACTTGAAAACGCACTCAATTTTTTATGGTTTTTGGGTGAGTTGAAATATTCTGCTTCATCTTCCAGGGTATATCTGACAATGTCTTTGATAGGTCCACGCCGGACAGAGTATATGTCATAAATTGATAAACCTATTAAAAGTATAACGACCGTATAAGTGGGAAGGATTACTGATAAAAATGCTCCCATTAATGCACTCTGAATCAGAAGTGCAGAATTTTTTGTTTTTCTTTCGAACCTGCGTGAATTAATTATATAAGTAATCCAAAAACTTACAATACAACAGCCTGCTATCATCAAGAAATAAATACCATCATAAGTGATTAATGGGGTGAATCGAAATAATTTAACATCATATGGATCGAAGTTTAGAATAAATACCCCATAGAATCTAGTCTGGACTAGGTATAGGATTGAATCCCCAAAAAAGAAAATGATAAAGGTCCCGGCAAAAAATAATGCGCCGCCAAAAAAGAATTTTAATGTTATTTTTTTCCGATATTTAAATAAAAGTGCGATTCCGAAGCCACCAATAATAGCGGGCAATATAAAAGTCAAAGCATTCACAAGCCCCGCCGAGGCGGCTTCAGTGCCCGTGCCTTCTTCTTCAATTACCACGGCGGTAATAGTGAAATTTGCTAAATAAGTACAATATACCAAAAAAGCAGCAATTACAATTACAATAAGAACTGGTGCGAAAAAATTTAATTTATCATGAACATAAAACCAAATTCTCTTCCACAGAGTAATCACCGCAACATAGGACCAATAAATTAAGATTAAGTTATGCATATATTATTAAGTAAATTGATTAATAATCGTTTGTAATAGTTTAAGTATAGTACCCTTATAAATTAAAGTTTTCTCCAATATTTAAATATTAAGAATAAAAAAAAAATATAAGCAATTAACTATATTACGCTTATTAATAAATCCTATGAGGGGGAAATCGTTAAATTGGATTAAATGTATGTTAGGTTGGTGCTGGGTTATGCAAGAACATTGTCCAAAATGTGGAAATGAAATTTATAAGCCCTATATTTATTGTAATGCCTGTGGCTGGGAGAAAAAAGAGGAAAAAAAAGCTAAAACCGATAAACCTAGTTCAGAAAAAGCACCAAAACCAGAAGTGGAAAAACCAAAAAAACCAGTTAAACTCAGGTGCAAATGTGGTGCAGTAATAAAGATAAAAAGTTCAAAGCGTCCACTTAAAATAAAGTGCCCAAAGTGCGGTAAGAGTGGTACTCTGAAAGACAAAGCCAAAGGTGCGGTAAGTAAATCTGGTAAATCCAAACCCGAAAAAACAAAAAAGACCTCCCATCCGAAACAAAAAGCCGAATTGGATTTGAAAAAAAATAGAAAAAAAAAGCAGGATAAAAAATTAAAAAAAAAAGCGAACAAGACATAGCTAGCGGCTGGGAAAAGACCAGGCAAAGACATAAATCTTATTACTCAGCCGGTGAAAGGGAGTATTGCCCAAAATGCAGTACACGCTTAGCCATCACAGGCAGTTGTCCTAACTGTGGTTATCATGGAGAATCCCGACCATACCGAGTGTTTGGGGCGGAGGATAGCATTCAAAGGAAAGCTAAACATAAACCGCCAAAAGATGCACGGGTCGTTAAGCCAGTTAAAGGCATATGTTCCTATTGTGGCTTTAGAGATCTCCGGTTTTTCGATGATGGAACTGGCAGGTGCCCAAACTGCACTCGAGAGTTTCGCTGGGATGGCCAGACATCCAGGTTACAAGAAGAAGAATATTTGTGTAAATATTGTGGTGAGCCGTTGGAATTTATCGAAGAATATAAACGCTGGTATTGCTACGAATGTGATAAATATCAGTAAAAATTATTTCCCATTAAAAAAACACTTCGATATGCAACATTTTTAATACTCAGAAATTAATATTATTATTAGAATAAAATTGTAATAAAGTAGCAAACTTAGGTGTAGTAAAATGGATAATTCAGATATTTTAGACCTCAATGTTTTAAATCAATCAAACAGTATCCGGAACGGTAAAGATCGAGTATTTATTGATATAGAAGTTACACCTAACTCCGCCCAACCGGGAGTTAATGGGTATAATCGTTGGCGGGACCGAATAATGATCAAACTCCGCTCCCAGGCGCGAAAAGGTCGCGCTAATACCGAGCTATTACTACTTCTTTCAGATTTATTAAACATAGAGTCAAATCAATTAAATATTGTAAAAGGTTCACATTCTACAGAAAAGACCATAGAATTAGTTGGCTTGGACCGAAAACAGGTCATCGAGAGGATATTTGAGGCTTTAAATGAATAATCAAGAGCTTCAAAAGAAGATCCGAGAATTATTTGATGAATTATTCATAGCGAATGAATCCGTACCGATAATAGTAGAAGGTAAAAAAGATGAATTTGCCCTTCGAAAGCTTGGTGCAACAGGTACGATCATTAGGTTTAATGTGGGACAATCAATATTTAATTTTTGTGAAGAACTTGCCAAGAAATATCAACAGGTAATTATATTGACTGATTGGGATGATAAAGGTAAACAATTATTCGATAGATTGAAACGAGACTTTCAACATAATAGTGTAAAAACTATCGAAACATTTTGGCTTGACTTTAAAAGATTTTGCTCAAAAGAGATTCAAGAAGTGGAATACCTTACTAAGTTTTTAGCGGACTGAGTTATTTCATTAATATTTGTATAGCTAAGAATTCAATCTTTTATTTCTCGATGAATTTCTCCAATTTCTCAGTTACTACATCTTTCACCAATTTACCATCTATTCTATTTCGAGCAACCTTCATAACTTTGCCCATTATAAATTTGAATG